>NZ_JANX01000022.1 GCF_000767795.1 Inquilinus limosus MP06
TGGCGCTGCTGGCCGGCGTGCCGCTGGTCGTGGCGGTGGTCGGGGCGGCGCTCTATGCCATGGGCGGGCGCTATGCCGGCACCGACAACGCCTATGTCCATGCCGACACGGTGTCGATCGCGCCCGAGATCTCGGGCCGGCTGGTCGCCATCGATGTCGCCACCAACCAGCCGGTCAAGGCCGGCCAGGTGCTGTTCCACATCGACGACCGGGCGCCGCGCTACGCGCTGGAGCAGGCGGAGGCCGACATGCGCCAGGCCGCCTTCGACTTCCAGGGCATCAAGGCCAATCTGGTGGAGCAGAAGGCGACGCTGGACCAGGCCCGCACCACCCAGGACTACCGCCAGAAGGACTTCGACCGCATCTCCGCCCTGGCGAAGAACGGCAACGCCTCGCAGTCGTCGCTCGACGATGCCCGCCAGGCGCTGGACGTGGCCAAGAGCAATGTCGATGTCACCCAGTCGCAGATCGGCATGACCCTGGCCAAGCTGGGCGGCGATGCCGATCTGGCGCTGGCCGACTACCCGCCCTACCGCCAGGCCCAGGCCCGGCGTGACCAGGCGCAGCTCGACCTCGACCATACCCAGGTCAAGGCGCCGTTCCCCGGCATCGCCGCCAAGGCCGATGCGGTGCTGCCCGGCGCCTATGTCACCGCCGGGTCGCCGGTGCTGGCGATCGTCCGCTCCGACAAGGTCTGGATCGACGCCAACCTGAACGAGACCGACCTGACCAACGTCAGGACCGGCCAGCCGGTCGAGGTCACGGTCGACACCTATCCGGGCGTCACCTGGCAGGGCAAGGTCGACAGCCTCAGCCCGGCCAGCGGTGCCGAGTTCTCGCTGCTGCCGCCGCAGAACTCCAGCGGCAACTGGGTCAAGGTCACCCAGCGCATCCCGGTCCGCATCCTGGTCGACACCGCCGGCAAGCCGCAGCTGCGCGCCGGCATGAGCACCGAGGTCGCGATCGACACCGGCCATGCCCGCGGTCTGCCCTTCCTCGGAGGCACCGCTCTCGGAGCACAGTGATGGCAGCCCCAGGCGAAACCGTCCCCTACCGAGGGATGATCACGGTCTGCGTGATGCTGGCGACCATCATGCAGGCGCTCGACACCACCATCGCCAACATCGCTTTGCCCTACATGCAGGGCAACCTGGGCGCCAACCAGGACCAGATCAACTGGGTCCTGACCTCCTACATCGTCGCCGCGGCGATCATGACGCCGGTCACCGGCGCCCTGGTCAGCCGGATCGGCCGCAAGAACCTGTTCATCATCTCGGTGATCGGCTTCGTCGTCGCCTCGGTGCTGTGCGGCCTGGCCCAGAACGTCACCGAGATCGTCGGGTTCCGGCTGCTGCAGGGCGTGTTCGGCGCGCCCTTGGTGCCGCTGTCCCAGGCCACGGTGATCGACATCAACCCGCCGGAGCGGCGCGGCCAGGCCATGGCGATCTGGGGCGTCGGCGTCATGGTCGGCCCGATCCTCGGCCCCGTGCTCGGCGGCTGGCTGACCGACCATTACTCCTGGCGCTGGGTGTTCTACATCAACGTGCCGATCGGCGCCCTGGCGCTGGCCGGGATGTGGATCTTCATGTCGGACAGCGGCAAGCAGGCGGCCAAGCGCTTCGACTGGCTCGGCTTCGCCTTTCTCAGCCTCGGCATCGGCGCGCTGCAGATGATGCTCGACCGCGGCCAGGACCAGGACTGGTTCAACTCGCTCGAGATCATCATCGAGCTGGTTCTGGCGGTGCTGGGCTTCTACCTGTTCGTCATCCACCTGCTGACGGCCGACGCGCCCTTCGTGCGGCCGGCGCTGTTCACCGACCGCAACTTCGTGGTGGCGATGGTGGTGATGGCGATCGTCGGGTCGCTCTACTACTCGATCATGGCCCTGGCGACGCCGTTCCTGCAGAACATGCTGGGCTATCCGGTGGTGACCGCCGGCCTGGTGATGGGCCCGCGCGGCATCGGCACGATGGCGGCGATGATGGTGGTGGGCCGCCTGATCGGCAAGGTCGACACCCGTATCCTGCTGCTGACCGGGCTGGCCATGATCATCGGCTCGCTGTGGCGGATGAGCGGCTACAACCTCGACATCTCGCAGACCGAGTTCATGCTCGACGGCCTGGTGCAGGGCGCCGGCCTCGGCCTCGTCTTCGTGCCGCTGTCGACCATGGCCTTCTCGACCCTGCCGCGGCTGTATCTGGACGAGGGCGCGGGCATCTACAGCGTGTCGCGCAACCTCGGCAGCTCGATCGGCATCTCGATCGTCACCGCGCTCCTGACCCGCAACACTCAGGTCAACCACCAGCTGCTGGGCGAGCACGTCACTGCCTTCAGCCCGGCGGTGCAGCAGCTGCCGGACATGATGTCGCCGGTCACGCTGACCGGCCGCGCCATGGTCGACCAGATGGTGAACCAGCAGGCCTCGCTGATCGCCTATATCGACGATTTCAAGCTGCTGATGGTGCTGGCGATCGCGGCGATCCCGCTGCTGATCCTGCTGCGCAAGCCGAAGGGCGGCGGCGGCGCGCCGGCGGTGTCGGTGCATGCGGATTGAGGGGGCGCCTCGAATCCGGGGAGTCTGATAGAGTGAGGCGGGAGGCGACCATGTCCGTCGAGATCCCGATCTCGCTGACCGACGACCAAGCAGCTTATGCGCGTGGCCTTGTCGACCGTGGGCAGTACCCCAGCCTCAGCGCGGTTTTTCGGGATGGGCTCGACATGCTGCGGCGCGAGCACGAAAGCCATGATGAGGAACTCCGGACTCTCCAATTGCTGATCGATCAGCGTCGGGCAGGCCCGTTCGTCGACCTCGACGAGAGCGGGGCGGCAATCCGGAAGATGTGGGCTCTGCGGCGCACACCTTAGCCTCAAACATGTCATGCCCGGGCTTGACCCGGGCATCCAGAAGATGTCGAAGCCCACTGGATTGCCGGGTCAAGCCCGGCAATGACAATCAGGGATTGTTGGGCCGCGTCATCCTACCCCTCGAACACCAGCCGGTACTTGGCGAAGCCGTCGCCGGCGTCGCCCATCGGTTCGATGCCCAGGCCGGGCGGCGTCGCCGCCTGGGCCGCGGCCGGGGCGCTGGCGAAGGTGACGATCGCGGTCTTCGGCAGCGGCACGAAGCTCCAATTGCCGTCGGCGGTCGGGTTGATCTTGCCCTGCTCGTGGATGAAGCGCACCAGCACGTCGCGGTTGGTGTCCGGCGCCTCGACCACGATGTTCTTGCCGTCCAGCCCCGGGAAGCTGCCGCCGCCCCCGGCCCGGTAGTTGTTGGTGACGACCACGAACTCCTGTTTCTCGTCGATCGGCTTGCCCTCGAACGACAGGTCGACGATGCGGTGCGAATCCGGCGCCACCAGCTTGCCGTCGCCGTCATAGCGCGAGGGCTGGGAGAGGTCGATCCGGTAGGTCACGCCGTCGATCACGTCGAAATTGTAGGACGGGAAGGACGGGTCGATCAGCGCCTGCTCCTCCGCCTTCGCCGGATCGATCCGGTTGAAGATGCCGGCCGACCGCTCCAGCCATTCCCGCACGATGGCGCCGGAGACGCGCACCGCCCGCACCGTGTTCGGGTACAGATACAGGTCGGCGACGTTCTTGATCGCGATCGGCCCGGCCGGGACGCTGGTGTAATAGTCCGGCCCGCCGCGGCCGCCGGCCTTGAACGGCGCCGCGGCGGACAAGAGCGGCAGCCCCGCCGCCGGCGTGCCGGCCAAGAGCGGCGCGACGTACCAGAGCTGTGCCTGGCTGACGATCTGCACCGACGGGTCGTCCGCCACCAGGGCGAAGTAGCTGGTGATCGGGGCGGTGATCTCGCCCACCGGCTGGCGCACATAGGCCAGGGTGGCGTCATGCTCCGGCTGCGCCGCCGCCAGCGCCTCGGCCTTCGACTCGACCAAGGGCACCACCTTGCGGTCCTTGCGCTCGTAGATCGGGCGCGCCTCGGTCTTGAAGGCCGCGACCTTCCAGGCCGACCCCTCGCGCTCCAGTTCCAGGTCGATGATGCCGAGATGGCTGCCCCAGAAGCCGGCCATCACCGCCGGGATGCCGTGCAGCATCCCGCGCTCGGCATCGACGCCGTCGATGCCGGCGAAGTCCGGGCCGGGGAAGACGCGGTGCTGGTGGCCGGTCAGGATCACGTCGATGCCCGGCACCTCGGCCAGGAACAGGGCCGCGTTCTCCTCGCCGCCCTCCCGCGACCCACCGGCGATGCCGGAATGGCACAGCGCCACCACCAGCTCGGCGCCGGCCTTCCTGAGCTCCGGCACGTATTTCTTCGCGGCGTCGACGATGTCGATGGTGGTGACATGGCCCTCGAGATGGCCCTGGTCCCACTGCATGATCTGCGGCGGCACGAAGCCGATGACGCCGATCTTCATCGGCACCGCGGCGCCGCTGTCGTCCTTCAGCGTGCGCTCCAGCACCTTGTAGGGCGGCAGGTAGGGGCCGCCGTCGGTTTTCAGCAGGTTGGCGCAGACCAGCGGGAAGTTCGCCCCCTGCATCATGGCCTTGCCGAGATAGTCGAGCCCGTAGTTGAACTCGTGATTGCCCATGGTGCCGCAGTCATAGGCCAGCAGGTTCATGGCCTTGACGATCGGGTGCACCGCGCCGCCCTCCAGCCCCTGCTGATAGGCGACGTAGTCGCCCATCGGGTTGCCCTGGATCACGTCGCCATTGTCGAACAGCAGGACATTGCCGGCCTCGGCCCGGGCGGCGGCCAGCACCGTCGCGGTGCGGGCCAGGCCCATCGTGTCGTCGCCCTTGTCGCGATAGTAGTCATAGGGGAAGACGGCGACATGCAGGTCCGTCGTCTCCAGGATCCGCAGCTTCAGCCTCGGCGCCGCGGCCCGCAGCGGGGCGGGGGCCAGCCCGATCGCGGCGGCGGCGACGCCCGCCTTCAGGGTGGTGCGGCGGGTGAGATCGGGCATGCGGCGCTCCTGCGATGGGTCGGCGCAGTCTAGAGCGAAGCCGGTGACGGTTCCTAGGCCCGCGCGCGGCGATGCCTCGCACCCCGGAGGACCGGACCTATCTGCCGGTATGGCTCGTCCTCTCCCCCGACCCAATCGACCGCAAGCCCGCCCCGCCATAGCGTCGTCGATGCCGTGTTCAAGGCGATCAGCAGGAGACAGAGATGAGCCCGGACAGCATCCTACACTCCGGTCGGCCGGGGTCTGACGAGCTGGTTCCGTCGCGCTACGCGCTGAGGGTCGGCGAGATCGACGTCATGGTGGTCAGCGATGGGGTGATCTCGATATCGGCCGAGGCGATGGCCACCAACGCCGACCCGGCCGTTCGGTCGGCCTGGCTGCGCGAGAGGCTGCAGCCGGAGGTGATGGATTGGGCGCTGAACGAGGTCGTGGTCCGCAGCGGCGGCCGGACGATCCTGATCGACTCCGGGCTGGGGATGGAGGCTCCGAACTTCCCGCGCACCGGGCGGTGGTCGTCGCGGCTGGAGGCCGCCGGCATCGACCTCGCCTCGGTGACCGACGTGGTGCTCACCCATATGCATTTCGATCACGTCGGCGGGCTGCTCGTCGACGGGGTGCAGGACCAGCTGCGTCCGGATCTTCGGATCCACGTGTCGGCCGCCGAGGCCGAGTTCTGGCAGTCGCCCGATTTCTCCCGCACCGCCATGCCGGGGCCGCTGGCGGACATGATCCGGTCGGCCGCCAAGCGGTTCCTGGCCCAGTACGGCAGCAGGCTGCAGACCTTCGAGACGGATCATGAGGTGGCGCCGGGTGTGGTCGCCACCCGCACGGGCGGCCACACCCCCGGGCACAGCATGGTCCGCCTGGCCTCCGGCGGCGACCGGCTGACCTTCGTCGGCGACGCCGTGCTGCCGCACGGGTTCGACCACCTCGAATGGCACAACGGCTTCGAGCACGACCCCGAGGAGGCGGTCCGCGTCCGGACCCGCCTGCTGCGGGAGCTGGCGGCAAGCGGCGAGCCGATCCTGGGCACCCACCTGCCATTCCCGTCCGTCTGCCGGGTGGCGGCGGTCGGCAACGGCTATCGTTGGGTGCCGAGCATCTGGGGTTACTGACCACGCCTGTCGGGTTGCGGCCGAACCGGACGACCGCATGCGTCGAACAGCCGGTCGGCCGCAACTCGTGCGACACCGCCCGTGTCTTCGCGGGCATCCCGCACCCGCGGGCTGACCGGGCCGGGCGCGGGCGTAAACGGCCCCCCGCGCCCGCCCGGCCGCCGGTCAGGATTCGGTGGTGTCCTCGGTCGGCGCGGCCGGGCCGTTCTTCTTGATCGACTCGATCGCGTTCTTGGCCGAGGCCTTGCTGGAATAGCCCTCGGTCGAGAAGATCACCTCGGAGTTGTACTTGAACTGTACCCGGAACTCGCCGGCCTTGTCCTTGTAGATGACAAACTTATGCGCCATGGATCGTCTCCCCTCCGGGTTTGAGACATTCGCCCGGCAGTTTGACCGCGATATCCCAATAGTCGCAAGCCGCTTTGTTGAGAGCGGCAAGTCCTGTGGCGGTTACGGCTGCAGCGCATTGCCCCCGATCCGTAGCCGAGATGAAACCGCGCCGGCCGAAGGTGGCGGCATCGGACATCTCGGAGCGCGTCATGGGCGGTGTTTCCCCGGAAGCCATCGAATCGGTTCAGCAGCTCGCGGACACCTGGCGGGCGGTGGTGCTCGACCGTGGCACCGGCGACGTGGCGGACCCGCCGGGGATGGCTATCCGCTGGGCCGACAGCCAGTTTCCGTTCTGGAACTGCATCACCTTCACCGACCGGGACTGCGGCGTCCGGCTGCTGGAGGACCGCTTCGCCCAGGCTGTCGACTATATGCGCCGCCGCCGCCAGCCCGGGCTGATCTGGCTGTTCGAGGAGCTGCTGGACCCCACCTGTCGCAAGGCGCTGCCGCAGGCCGCGGAGCGCGCCGGGCTGGCCCTGTCGCTCTCCGGCTTCGGCATGGCGGGCGACATCCTGCCGATCGCCGAGCCGCATCACCCGGAGCTGGAATTCGTGCGCGTCACCACGGAGGAGCAGCTGATCGCCTATGCCGACCTGAACTCCCGCGCCTACGGCATGCCGCTGGAGGCCGGGCGTCACGGGCTGGCCGGTTCGGCGCTGTGGAAGACCGGCATGTACACCTATCTGGGGCTGGCGGACGGCGTGCCGGTCTCGGCGGCGGCGACGGTGGCCACCGGCGACTGCCTGTTCCTGGCCCTGGTCGCGACCGCGCCGGAGGGGCAGCGCCGCGGCTATGGCGAGGCGACGGTGCGCAAGGCGCTGTACGAAGGCGCACGAGCGACCGGGCTGACCCGCACGGTGCTGCACGCCACCCTGGCCGGTGCCCCGGTCTATGAGCGCATCGGCTACCGCAAGGTGGCGTCGATCGGGTTCTGGGGGCTGAAGCGCTGAGGCACGGTCACGCCGCCGGTGTGAACTGGTAGGGCGTGGCGCCGCGCAGGTTCTCGTCCACCGACAGCACGTGGTTCAGCGGCGGGAAGGCGCGCTGGTCGCAATCCGGCCGCTCGCACAGCCGGCAATGCAGCCCGATCGGCGCCGCCGCCTCGTCGGAGGCAAGGTCGATGCCGTCGGCATAGACCAGCTGTGCCGCATGGGCGATCTCGCAGCCCAGCGCCAGGGCGAAGCTCTGCCCCGGCGTGCGGAAGCCGGCGCCCGGCTTCGACACGGTGCGGGCGATGGTGAACCAGCGGCTGCCGTCCGGCAGCTCCGCCACCTGGGTCTGGATCCGGCCGGGCGACCGGAAGGCGTCGGGCAGGATCCATAAGGGGCAGGCGCCGCCCATCCGGGCGAAGGCGGAGTTGGTGGCGCCCAGGCGCTTGGAGACGTTGCCGGCCTTGTCGCTGCGGATCAGGAAGAAGGGCACCCCCTTGGCGCCCTGGCGCTGCAGCGTGGTAAGGCGGACGCAGACCTGCTCGAACGACGCCTCGAACCGGCTCTGCAGCACCTCGATGTCGTAGCGCAGCGCGGTCGCCGCCCGCCAGAACCGGTCGTACGGCATCATCACCGCCCCGGCCAGGTAGTTGGCCAGGACGATGCGGCCCAGCCGCGACGCCTCGGGACCGGAGAAGCCAACCGGCGCCACCATCTCGTCCAGCAGCGCCCGGTACTTGATCAGGGCGATCTGCACCGCCAGGTGGAAGCTGCGGCTGGGCAAAGGCAGCATCTCCGACAGCAGGATGCGGCGGCCGTGCCGGTCGTAGCGGCGGCGCACCGGCCCCATCACCTCGACCGGCATCACCTTGACCCTGAGGGTCAGCTCCTCGTCCAGATAGCGGATCAGCCCCGGGAACAGGGCGCCGGGCTCGATCGCCCCGGCCTGCCAGATCTCCTCCGCCGCCGTCTCCAGCTCCGGGAAATGGTGGCCATGCGCCTGCACCCAGTCGCGCACCTCGTCCAGCGGCGATGAGCCCTCGGCGATGTCCGGCGCCGATTGCTGCTCGGCCAGCAGGCGCAGCGTCTCCCGCCCCTCGCGATAGGCCTGGTACAGGGCCAGCACCGCCTCGGCCGCGGCCGGCGCCTGGGCGGCCAGGTCGATGATGTCCTGCCGCTTCAGCCCGGCCGTGCCCGGCCGCGGCGTGGCGAACAGCGGGTCGCCGAACACCTCGCTGAGGCCGCCGACCAGCCGTTCGCCCTCGTCTTCGGCGAAGCTGGCGAGGTCGAGATCGAAGATCTGGCCCAGCTTCAGCAGGATCTCGACCGTCACCGGCCGCTGGTTGCTCTCGATCAGGTTGAGATAGGAGGCGGAGATGCCCAGCCGCTCCGCCAGCTGCGCCTGGGTGACCTCGCGGTCGCGCCGCAGCCGCCGGATCTTGTGCCCCAGCATCGGCTTGCGTGAGGCCATCATCTTCTCCGATTTACAAAACTTGTATCAACAATCTTTACAACATTTCCCTTTCACGCTCAACGCCGCGTTGACGCTGCCTGGAGCCGAACCCAACATCATTCCATGACCGCAGCGCAGCATGACGCGCGGCCCGGACTGGAATGAAAAGGATTTACAGGATGGCTCCCCTCGACTCTCCGACCCCGACCCGAACCCAGCCCCGCCGCTTCGACGGCATCGTCCGGGACTATGCCCCGGCCGATGTCGAGCGGCTGCGCGGATCGGTGCGGATCGAGCACACGCTGGCCCGGCTGGGCGCCGAGCGGCTGTGGGAGCTGATGCACAAGCGCGACTTCGTCAACGCGCTCGGCGCCACCAACGGCACCCAGGCGATGCAGCAGGTGCGGGCGGGGCTGGAGGCGATCTACCTGTCCGGCTGGCAGGTGGCGGCCGACGCCAACACCGCCGGCCAGATGTATCCGGACCAGAGCCTGTACCCGGCGGATTCGGTGCCGGAGGCGGTGCGCAGGATCAACCGTACGCTGCAGCGCGCCGACCAGATCGAGCATGCCGAGGGCGGCGCCAAGCGCCACTGGTTCGCGCCGATCGTCGCCGATGCCGAGGCCGGTTTCGGCGGGCCGCTGAACGCCTTCGAGCTGATGAAGGCGATGATCGAGGCCGGCGCCGCCGGCGTGCATTTCGAGGACCAGCTGGCGTCGGAGAAGAAGTGCGGCCATCTCGGCGGCAAGGTGCTGGTGCCGATGCGCAGCTTCATCCGCACCCTCAACGCCGCCCGCCTCGCCGCCGACGTGATGGACGTGCCGACCGTGCTGCTGGCCCGCACCGATGCCGAGAGCGCCAAGCTGATCACCAGCGACATCGACGAGCGCGACCATCCCTTCATCGACCGGACGCAGCGCACCGAGGAGGGCTTCCACCCGATCAAGCCCGAGAACCGGATGGAGTACTGCATCGCCCGCGGCCTCGCCTTCGCGCCCTATTCCGACCTGCTATGGATGGAAACCTCGAAGCCCGATCTCGGCCAGGCCAGGCGCTTCGCCGAGGGCATCCATCGGCACTTCCCGGGCAAGCTGCTGTCCTACAACTGCTCGCCCAGCTTCAACTGGAAGGCCAATCTCGACGACGCCACCATCGCCAGGTTCCAGCGCGAGCTGGGCTCGATGGGCTACAAGTTCCAGTTCATCACCCTGGCCGGCTTCCACAGCCTGAACTACGCCACCTTCGAGCTGGCGCGCGGCTACAAGGACCGGCAGATGGCCGCCTATTCCGAGCTGCAGCAGGCGGAGTTCGCGGCCGAGGCCGACGGCTACACCGCGACCAAGCACCAGCGCGAGGTCGGCACCGGCTATTTCGATGCCGTCAGCCTCGCCATCTCCGGCGGCAAGGCGTCGACCACAGCGCTGCGGGAATCGACCGAAGCCGCCCAGTTCCACTGATCATTGCGCCCGAGAGGAGGACACCATGACGAACCGCTTCTGGATCATCGGCGGCGAATATGCCGACACCCGCTTCGACCGGCTGATCGGCGGCACCGAGAGCCTGCAAGGGCCGTTCGAGAATTACGACGAGGCGCTGCACGCCTGGCGCCAGCTGGCCGCGGCCACCACCAGCAACGCGCATCAGCGCTACACCATCGCGCATGAGGGTGTTCGTTAGAACAGCCTGATCGCGACCGGGCCGGGCGGCGCGGGCGCACCGTCCGGCCCTTCCACCGAGAGACCGACCCTTTGGAAGACCCTGCCTCCGGCCCGGCCGATCCGTTCGGCCGGGCCGCTTCTCTATAGTCCTGGCCTCACTTGATATGGATCCGGACGTCCATCGGCACGGCCTCGTTGATGGGGAGCTGATCGCGCGGTATGCCGAGTTTCTTCCCCACCGCCCAGATGTCGTAATCGATGTCTGTATCGATGTTCGTCTTGTTGCTGCTGTCCATCCAGGTCTTCTCGGCCAGGATCTTGAGGGCGCTCGTCTGCTGACCCTTGTTGCCGCCGGCGACCCTGCTGACATAGGCGTTGATGATCTGCTGTCGGCAGGGGCCATTGTCCTTCGTGTCGAAATTCTGCGGCAGAAGCTTCGACACGGCGTCGAGCGGATCTTTGGCGCCGTTGACGTAGTCGTTGATCCAGCGGTTGCGCGTCTCCTGATCCGGCGCCGCCTGCAGGCTGGCCGCGAACTTCTCGGGCGACGAGGTGTCGGGCTTGGTCGCCGGCTGCGGCGTGTCCGAAGCCGGCTTCTCCGGCGCGACCGGCAGCATGATGAAATCGGGCTTCAGATCCCCCTCATGATAGGCCTGGATCAGGTCGGGGTTGCCGATGTGGTCGTTCAGCGCGACGACGCTGCCGTTGATGTCCTTGGGCGCAATGCCGGCCTCCGTGGCCATGCGCCACTGCGAATCGCCGGCCTCCGGCACCTCGACGGTGCCCTGGCTGAGCAGTTCCTTGGCGTCCTTGAGCTGATGCTGCTTCGCCAGGCCGTCCAGCGTCTGCATCCATTGCTGCTGCTGGGCGGCATTGACCTCGTAGGTCCGCCCGTCCTTGCCGACCAGCGAGAGCTTGTTGTCCTTGTAGGTGACCGTGAGCGACATCGACACCTCCAGATATGGGGTACCACAACGGGCAGGCTCCCGCCTGTGCGGCCGCGGCCGGCTGGGGCCGCTGCCGATCTCCCGGCCAGGACTGAATTCCGGACTCTCCCCCGAACCGCTACAGCAACCCCGGGCGGCGGCAAATGTTCCATAACGTTTATGGAGCCTGGCGGCATACCGGCGGGCGGCCGTGTCCGGCAAATGATGAGACTGTAGAGCTGCCGTTTCGCTTGAAATTCTGATCTTGCCCTATCGAGTTCAGGCGCAGTTGGCCGGCAGAGCGGCTTCAGCACTTTTCTGGCGAGACCTGCAGTCGTCCGGATCCGAGGCAGGATCGACAGACCGCGGTGGCAGCCATGGTGGACCGTATTGCCGCCGTATCTTGCCATGCAAGTCGCCGGAAGAAGATGGTGGATAGCGGCTTGTGGCGGAGCTCTTTGAGGCGCCCATAAATCGGCCCTGCCGGTCCCGGACCCGCTCGCCGGCTATTGCAACCGAACTTGAGACAAAAGATCGACATCGTCTAAAAGTCATTTTATTGCGCGCTATTACATAATACTATATCTTGGCACTTCGGTTCTCCTCGCCACCAGCGGCGGTGGAGATCGAATGGAGGGAACGACATGCTCAAACGAGTCCTTGCCGAGGCGCTGGGGACGTTCTGGCTCGTCCTCGGCGGTTGCGGCACCGCGGTCCTGGCCGGATCGCATGTCGGCTTCGGCGGCGTCGCCGCAGCCTTCGGCCTCACCGTCCTGACCGGTGCCTTCGCCCTGGGCCGGATCTCCGGCGGCCATTTCAACCCTGCTGTCACGGTGGGGCTGTGGACCGCGGGCAAGACCAGCGCGTCCGACGTGGTGCCCTACATCATCGCGCAGGTGGTCGGCGCGATCGTCGCGGCCGCGGTCATCTACGTCATCGCCTCCGGGATGCCCGGCTTCGACATCACCAAGGGCTTCGCCCTGAACGGCTACGACGCCGGATCGCCCGGCGGCTACAGCCTGACGGCCGCCCTGGTCTCCGAGGTCGTGCTGACCGCTGTCTTCCTGGTGGTCATCGTCGGCGTCGTCAGCAGTCCCGCCACCGCACCCTTCGCGCCGATCGCGATCGGCCTGGCGCTGACGCTGATCCACCTGATCTCGATCCCGGTCACCAACACCTCGGTCAACCCGGCGCGCAGCACCGGCGTGGCGGTGATCGCCCAGGGCCTGGCGCTGGGGCAGCTCTGGCTGTTCTGGGTCGCGCCGATCGTCGGTGGCGTCATCGGCGGCCTGATCGGCCGCTTCCTGAGCGAGCCCGAGTCCGCGGTCAGCGCGGCGCCGACGATCCCGGGCGCCCCGGCCGAGTGATCCTGGGCCGGACTGAAGCCCCGGCGGTCCGGCCGCCGGGGCTTCAGTCCAGCGGCTTCTCCATGAACAGGCTCAGCGGGTCGGGTCGGTAGTCGCCGAACGGCCCGCACTCTTCATAGCCGAAGCGGCGGTACAGGCCGATCGCCTCCGGCTGGTGGATCCCGGTCTCCAGCCGGACGACCCGGACGCCCAGGCCGCGAGCCTCCCCCTCGATCCGGGCCAGCAGGTCGCGGCCCACCTTCAGCCCTCGCGTCGCCGGGTCGACGAACATCCGCTTCAGCTCGGCCTCGCCGCCGGCCCCGACCACCAGGGCGCCGCAGCCGACCACACGGCCCTCGCGCCGGGCCACGAAGAACCGGACCTCCGGCCGCTCCAGCGAGGCGATGTCGAGCATGTGATTGCTCTCGGCCGGGTACAAGCTCGCCATCAGCGCGTCCGACTGGCGGATCAGGTCGAGCACCGCGTCCTGGCGCGGCGGCTCCGGGGCGATCAGGGTGGCGGTCACGGGCAAGAACCTCGGTCGTTTTCATCCCGACTATAGCCGGGCGCAGCGGTTCGCGAAGGGCTTTCCTCTTGCCCGCCACGAATGTCTATGTTCTGGTATTGTTCATGGCCGACTCCGCCCCGCTCACGATCCCGAACGCCGACGCCCGGCGCCTGTTCCTCGATCTGCACGCCCTGTCGGACCCGCCGCTCGGCCGGCTGACGGCGGAGGGGTGCCAGGCGCTGGTGGACCGTATCGGCTTCGTCCAGGTCGACAGCATCAACACGGTCGAGCGGGCGCATCACATGATCCTGTTCGCCCGCCGCCACGGCTATGCCCAGACCCAGCTGCCGCGGCTGGTGGAGAAGACCCGCGGCCTGTTCGAGGGCTGGACCCACGACGCCTCGCTGATCCCGACCCGGTTCTTTCCCTACTGGTCGCGGCGCTTCGCCGACGTCCAGGCGCGCGCCGCCACCAGCCGCTGGTGGACCGAGGCCGGGCCGGACTTCCCAAAGGTGCTGGCCCAGGTGCGCGACCGGGTGGCGGCGGAAGGACCGCTCCTGACCCGCAGCTTCGAGGAGGAGCGGCAGCGCCCCTCCGGCGGCTGGTGGGACTGGACGCCGTCGAAGATGGCGCTGGAATTTCTGTGGCGCACCGGCGTGCTGGCGGTGGCGCGCCGCGAGGGCTTCCAGAAGGTCTATGACCTGACCGAGCGGGTGATCCCGGAGCAGCATCGCGGCCCGGCGCCGGAGCCGGAGGTGGTGGTCGACTGGGCCTGCCGCTCGGCGCTGGAGCGGCTGGGCATCGGCCGGCCCGGCGAGATCGCGGGATTCTGGGACCTGATCACCATCCGCGAGGCCGAGCAGTGGTGCGACCGGCTGGCCCGGCACGGCGATCTGCGCGTCGTCCATGTCCAGGGCGCGGACGGCAAGACCACCTCGGCCTTCGCCTTCGCCGATATCGAGGACCGCCTGGCCGCGGCCGCGCCGGCCCCGGACGTGCTGCGGGTGCTGTCGCCCTTCGACCCGGTGATCCGCAACCGCCAGCGGCTGGAGCGGCTGTTCGGCTTCGACTACCGCTTCGAGGCCTTCGTGCCCGAGGCGAAGCGGCGCTGGGGCTATTACGTGTTCCCGATCCTGGAGGGCGACCGCTTCGTCGGCCGCATCGACATGCGCGCCCGGCGCGACAGCGGTGACCTCGCCGTCGCCGGGCTGTGGTGGGAGCCGAAGGTGCGGTCCAGCAAGGCGCGGCAGGCCCGGCTGGAGAAGCAGCTGGACCGCATCCGCCGCTTCGCCGGGGTCGAGCGCGTGACGTGGCCGGAGGGCAAATCGACGCTGTCATCCCCGAGTCATCAAATGGTCGCAAAGCTCGGGGCATAACGGCGCCGCGCTCGGGCCGGCGTTGCGATGACGGGCCGAGCGCCCATATAAGGCCGCGCGAGCGAGCCGCCGGGCCGATCGTGCGGAAGCGGAAGAGAAGGATTGGTTATGCCGGGGGATCTGATCGTCGCCCATGCGCGGATCGTGACCGCGGAGGCCGTGCTGACCGGCAGCCTCGCCGTCGCCGGCGGGCGGATTGCCGATCTCGACCGGGACGAATCCTGCCCGCCCGGCGCCGTCGATTTCGAGGGCGACTACCTGCTGCCCGGCCTGGTCGAACTGCACACCGACCATCTTGAGCGCCACTATACGCCCCGGCCCGGCGTGCGCTGGCCGGCGGTGACGGCGGTGATGGCGCATGACGCCCAGGTCGCCGCGGCCGGCATCACCACCGTGTTCGACGCGCTGGCCCTGGTCGGCGGCCGCAACGGCGAGGACCGGCTGGAGACGCTGCGGCCGATGGTCGACGGCATCCGCCAGGCCCAGGCCGGCCAGATGCTGCGGGCCGAGCATTTCCTGCATCTGCGCTGCGAGGTCACCGAGGCGAACGTGCTCCAGCTGTTCGAGCCGTTTCGCGACGACCCGCTGGTGCAGTTCATGTCGGTGATGGATCACGCCCCCGGCCATCGCCAGTTCGCCGACCTGGCCAAGTATCGCGAGATCTACAAGGGCATGCTCGGCATGACCGACGAGCAGATCGACGCCCAGACGGCGGAGCGGATCGCCGCGTCGCGCACCCATGGCGTGACCAACCGCGACGCCCTGGCCGCGATCGGGCGGGGCCGCGGCCTGCCGATCGCCAGCCATGACGACGAGACGGTCGCCCATGTCGAGGAGGCGGCGGCGCTGGGCATGGTGGTGTCGGAGTTCCCGACCACCCTGACCGCCGCCCGCGCCGCGCGCGAACATGGGCTGCAGATCCTGATGGGCGCGCCCAACCTGGTGCGCGGCGGCTCCCATTCCGGCAACGTCTCGGCCGGCGAGCTGGCGCGCGAGGGGCTGGTCGACATCCTGTCCTCCGACTACGTCCCGGTCAGCCTGCTGCACGGCGTCTTCACCCTGGCGGAGGGTGAGCACGGCATCGGCCTGCCCCAGGCGCTGGCGACGGTGACGATCAACCCGGCCCGCGCCGCCGGCCTCGAGGATCGCGGCCGGATCGAGCCCGGGCTGCGGGCCGACCTGCTGCGCGTCCGGCTGGTCGACGGCGTGCCGGTGATCCGCGCCGTCTGGCGCGAAGGCGAAAGAGTCGCATGACCCGGGAATAACGGGCCGGGCCGGCGGATCGGGTTATAAGGGCTGAGTCGCCCGCTCGCAGCCCGGAGGCCAGCATGCGCCCGTTCCCGGTTCTCACGGCCCTGATGCTGGCCCTCGGCCTCGCCGGCGCCGCCCGGGCGGCCGATCCGGTGGCGCCCGATCCGGCCTCGGCCGACCCGGTGGCGCGCGGCGCCTACATCTTCGCCGCCGGCGGCTGCGCCACCTGCCACACCCAGCCAGGGCCCGACGCCAAGCCGCTGGCCGGCGGGCGGGCGCTGAAGACCGCCTTCGGCACCTTCTACACCCCGAACATCACCCCGGATCCCGAGACCGGGATCGGCAGCTGGAGCGAGGAGGATTTCCGCCGGGCGCTGCGCGAGGGCGTCTCGCCGGCGGGCGACGATTTCTACCCGGCTTTCCCCTACACCTCCTATACCGGCATCACCGACCGCGACCTGGCCGACCTCTGGGCCTATCTGCGCAGCGTCCCGGCGGTGCGGCAGCCGAACACGCCGCACGACCTGTCCTGGCCCTACTCCTGGCGCTCGCTGCTGCCCGGCTGGCGCCTGCTGAACTTCAGCGAGGGTCCGTTCCTGGTCGCGGCCGGCCAGTCCCCCGCCTGGTATCGCGGCGCCTATCTTGTCCGCGTGCTGGGCCATTGCGGCGAATGCCACACGCCGCGCGACATGCTGGGCGGGCTGAATTGGTACAGCGCCTTCGCCGGCAACCCGCAGGCGCCGGATGGCGGCGGCAAGATCCCGAATATCACCCCCGATCCGGACCACGGCATCGGCGGCTGGAGCGACCGGGACATCACCTATTACCTGGAGACGGGCACGACGCCCGACGGCGACTTCGCCGGCGGCGCCATGGCCGAGGTGATCCGGGACAACACCGGCAAGCTGTTGCCCGCCGACCGCGACGCGATCGTGACCTATCTGAAGAGCCTGGCGCCGCTGTCCGGGCCGTAGCGGCCCCGTCAGGGGCGATGGCCGAAGCTCGCGGAATCGCCTATAGTGCCGCGACATTCGTAATTTTAGGAACATTTACATTGCATTGAGCGGCGGCCGTCCATTTCACCGCGACGGCGCCCCGACCTTTCAACCCGCGACATGCCGCCCGGCAACGAGCACGGCCGATGCCGATGCCGATGCCGTTCCCGTCCGCCTGGCCGGCGCGCCGCCCGGATTCATCGGAGGCTTATCATCGTGACCAGCTACACCGGCACCGTCGACCCCGACACCATCTATGGCCTCGGCGACACCTTGGTGGTGCCGCCCGGCGCCAACGGCGTGCAGCTCGACCTGTCGGGCGACGACACGCTGAGCGGGGCGGGCGGGGACGACTTCGTCCTGGCCGGTGCGGGCAACGACGTCGTCGATGGCGGCGACGGCGCCGACCAGCTCGACGGCGGCGCCGGGGACGACCTGCTGCGCGGCGGCCAGGGGCCGGATGCGCTGACCGGCGGCGACGGCGTCGACACCGCCGATTACAGCACCAGCGTCAAGCCGGTGACCGTGGACCTCTTCGCCGGCACCGGCAGCGGCGGGGATGCCGAGGGCGACACCCTGGCCGGAATCGAGAACGTCACCGGCAGCGCCGGCGACGACACCGTCGACGGCGGCACGGACGACAACGTCCTGTCGGGACTGGCGGGGGACGACCTGCTGGTCGGGTATGAGGGCGCGGACACGCTGATCGGCGGCGACGGCAACGACATGCTCGCCGGGGACGCGGAACCGGGATCGGGCGGCTGCGGCTGCGGCGACGGGGCGGACCATCTGCAGGGCGGCGCCGGCGACGACATCCTCTATGGCGGCGGGGCCGCCGACCTGCTGGAGGGCGGCGACGGCAACGACCTGATCGGCATCATGGACGCGTCGGAGGTGGCGGCCGGCGAGGTCATCGACGGCGGCGACGACTACGACGTCATCGCCTTCACGCCGCTGCCGGGCGGCGACACGCTGCTGGTGCTGCAGGGCAATATGCTGGTGGGGATCGAGGAGATCGATCTCGGCTTCCCGGGCGGGCCGGTCGGCCTGCCGGCGCATCTGATGCTGATCGGCGTGCAGTCGAACCTGCTGATCGTCGGCAGCGACGACCGCAACGTGGTCACCGCCGGCGACGCCGACGATACCGTCCGCGGCCTGGGCGGCGACGATGTGCTGCTCGGGGGCCTGGGCAACGATGTGCTCGATGGCGGCGCCGGCGCGGACCAGCTCGACGGCGGCGCCGGGGACGATGTGCTGATCGGCGGAACGGGGGCCGACCGCCTGACCGGCGGGGCCGGGATCGACACCGTCCTCTACGCCTCGACCGGGGCGGTGACGATCGACCTGCTGGCGCACACCGCCTCGGGCGGCGACGCCACGGGCGACATCCTGACCGGGATAGAGACCATCTATGCCACCAGTCGGGCCGACACGCTGGGCGGCGACGACAGCGGCAACCTGCTGGCCGGCCGGGGCGGAGATGACACCCTGGCCGGGCGCGGCGGCGACGATGCCCTCTATGGCGAGGGCGGCAATGACAGCCTCGACGGCGGGGACGGCGCCGATCGCCTGGTCGGCGGCGACGGTGTCGACACCATCCATGGCGGGGCGGGCAATGATTCGGTCGATGCCGGCACCGGTGACGACGTCGTCTATGGCGAGGCCGGCCATGACACCCTTTTCGGCGGGGCCGGCAACGACACGATCGACGGCGGCGACGGCAATGACACGATCGATGGCGGCGCCGGATCCGACACCATCATCGGCGGCGCCGGCATCGACACGGTCAGCTATGCCGCCTCGGCCGCGGCGATAGCGGTCGACCTGGGGACCGGGTCCTTCTCGGGCGGCGACGCCACGGGCGACTCGCTGACCGGGATCGAGCAGGTGCTGGGTTCGGCCTATTCCGACGCGCTGACCGGCGACGCCAATGCCAACACCCTCTGGGGCCTGGCCGGCGACGACCTGCTCACCGGCGGGGGCGGCGGCGACGCGCTGAAGGGCGGCGCCGGCAACGACATCTTCGCCTACCTCGCGCTGTCCGACAGCGCCGTGTCGGGCATCGGCAAGGATACCATCGCCGACTTCTCGACCGGCGACAGGATCGACCTGTCGGCGATCGGCATCGACTTCAGCATCGGCACCGGCGGCTTCACCGGCCATACGGGCGAGATCCGCATCGTCACCGCCGGGGCGATCCAGGTGATCTATGCCGACAGCAACGGCGACAAGGCGCCGGACTTCGCCATCAACGTGATCTCCGACCACGCCCTGACCGCGGCGGACTTCATCCTCTGAAAAAAGGGGTGTCATCACCCCCCTGCGGTCCGCCGCCGACTTCGTCTAGTGTAGGACCGTCGCCCCAAGGCGGCGGCCCCCAAAGGGCGGAAGAAGCAGGGACGGCCATGGTGATCGAGCTGCAGAGCAACGAGGCGGCGCCGGAGGCGACGCTCGCCAACTGGCGCCAGGCGCCCTACAGCCGCTGGGGCTTCCAGAATGTCCGGCGGCTGGTGCCGGCCGCCGAGATCCCGCGCGGCGAATTCGCCGCCTGCTTCAAGTCCGGGCCGGCGCTGGATCTGGACCGGGTCGCAGTGCCGGGGCAGGGCGTCTCGGTCGCCGGGCTGCTGGCGGACAGCGACACCGACGGCTTCCTGGTGCTGCATCGCGGCGCGATGGTGGCCGAGCACTACGCTCATGGGCAGGGGCCGAAGAGCCAGCATATCGTCTTCTCGATCAGCAAGTCGATCACCGGCCTGATCGCCGGCATCCTGGCCGGCCGCGGCCAGCTGGACCCGGAGGCGCCGGTGACAGCCTATGTGCCGGAGGCGGCGGGTTCGGCCTATGACGGCGCCACCGTTCGCCATGTGCTGGACATGACGGTCGGCATCCGCTTCGTCGAGGATTATGTCGACCCGGCCGGCGACGTCGCCCGCTATCGCGTCGCCATGGGCTGGAACCCGCCCAGCTCGGTGGCGCGGGACAACGACCTGCACGGCTTCATCGCCCGCCTGCCGGCCGACGGCAGCCGGCATGGCGAGACCTTCCACTACGTCTCGCCCAATTCCGACATGCTGGGCTGGATCTGCGAGCGCGCCTCGGGCATGCGCTTCGCCCCGCTGATGACCGAGCTGCTGTGGCGGCCGATGTGGGCGGAGGCGGATGCGTACATCACGCTCGACGGGCGGGGTGCTGCGCGCACCGCCGGCGGCATCGGCATGACCCTGCGCGACCTGGCCCGGATCGGCGAGCTGGTGCGGCGGGACGGCCGCGTCGGCGGCATCCAGGTGGTGCCGCAGGGCTGGATCGACGACATCCTCGACAATGGCGACCCGCAGGCCTGGGCGCGGGGCGACCTGGCGGACCTGGCGCCGCAGGGGCGCTATCGCAGCCAGTGGTACGTGCCGGGGCCGGGCCGCGATGTGGTCTGCGGCATCGGCATCCACGGCCAGTGGGTCTATGTCGACCGCGCGGCGGAGCTGGTCATCGCCAAGATGTCGTCGCAGCCGGCAGCGGTCGACGACGCGCTGGACCACCGGCTGCTGGCCGGCTTCCGGGCGATCGCGGGGGCTTTGGGGTAGGACAAGCCGGCAAACGGATCGTTATCGCGAGCGCAGCGAAGCAATCCAGGGGCCGGTGCGCATCGGCCCCTGGATTGCTTCGTCGGCTTCGCCTCCTCGCAATGACGCTTTTGTCGTCGATCCGCCGACGAGAGAAGCGTCAGCTCTTCTTGACGCGATAGGTCTCGTGGCAGGCGCCGCAGGACTGGCCGACGGCCGGGAAGGCGGCCTTGACCTTGGCCACGTCGCCGGACTGGGCGGCGGCGTCCAGCGCCACGATGGCGTCGTGGTTGGCCTTCACCTTGGTCTGGAAATCGGCCCAGTTGGCCCAGATCTCCGGTTTGGCCGCGCTCTTGCCGACGCCGACCGCGGTGCCTTCCGGGAACAGGGACAGCAGTTGGGCGCTCACCCCCGCCATCTTCGCGGTCGCCGTCTTGACGTCGTCGATCGAGCCCTGGTTGTCGCGCACGAAGCCGGTCAGGGTCTTGACGCTGGCGCCGTAGGTCTTCATCGCGTCCTCGCGCTGGGCCACCACCTCCTCGGGCGTGGCCGCCCAGGCGATGGCGGCGCCGCAGCTGACGATGGCGGCGGTGATGACGGCGAACTTCAACGAACGCATGGTGCCTCCCCCTCGGGTGGGTGCCGGTCCGGCGATTGACGGGCGCGAGTATGCTGGAGGAATTGTGGCGATCTCCAGCCCGTTCGCGCTCCGGCCCCCGGTTCGCTGCCACGTGTCGCAGGGTTACGCCGGAAATCGTTACGCGCCCGGTTGACAGGATGCGGGGTGGCCACTATGGTCCGCGCCTCGAATTCCGGCCCGCGAGCTCCTGCTCCCGGCGGCGCCGGCGCTGCCGCATGGGATATGGATTATGAAAGTCGCGAACTCGCTGAAGACCCTGAAGAGCCGTCACCGCGCCTGCCGCGTCGTCCGCCGCAAGGGCCGTGTCTACGTCATCAACAAGGAGAACCCGCGCTTCAAGGCGCGCCAGGGCTGATACCAGCCGCTCCTTGCGACGATCGAAGGCCGCGTCCCCGGACGCGGCCTTTTCCGTTGCGGGGCTTTTTCGTTGTCTTTGGGGGCCGCATGCTTGCCGGATCAGCCCGGCCTTCCTATCGTCGCGGCGGAGGTTCCGCCGATGAAGATGCCAGCCCCCGATGCCGCAATCCTGGCGCGACGCGAGGAGATCGCCGCGGCGCTGCGCGCCATCGTGCCGGGCGAGGGCGTGATCACGGCGGAGAGCGAGCGCCGGGCCTATGAGTCGGACGGGCTGACCGCCTATCGTACCCTGCCGATGATCGTGGTGCTGCCCTCGACCACCGAGCAGGTCTCGGCGGTGCTGCGCACATGCCACGAGATGGGGGTGAAGGTGGTGCCGCGCGGCGCCGGCACCTCGCTCTCCGGCGGCGCTCTGCCGCTGGAGGACGGCGTGCTGCTCGGCCTCGGCAAGTTCAACCGCGTGCTCGAGATCGACTTCGACAACCGCTGCGCCCGGGTGCAGCCGGGGGTCACCAATCTCGGCATCACCAACGCCGTCGCCCATGCCGGCTTCTATTACGCGCCCGACCCGTCCAGCCAGATCGCCTGCACCATCGGCGGCAACATCGCCGAGAATTCCGGCGGCGTGCACTGCCTGAAATACGGGCTGACCACCAACAACGTGCTGGGGCTGGAGGTGGTGCTGATCGACGGCACCGTGCTGCGGCTCGGCGGCAAGCATCTCGATTCGCCGGGCTACGACCTGCTCGGCGTCCTCACCGGCTCGGAAGGCCTGTTGGCCGTGGTCACCGAGGTGACGGTGCGGCTGCTGCGCCGCCCGGCCACCCAGCGCGCGGTGCTGATGGGCTTCCCCTCGTCGGAGGCCGGCGGCGACTGCGTCGCCCGCATCATCGGCGCCGGCATCATTCCTGGCGGGCTGGAGATGATGGACAAGCCCGCCATCCACGCGGCTGAGGCTTTCGTCAAGGCCGGCTACCCGCTGGATGTCGAGGCGCTGCTGATCTGCGAGCTGGACGGGCCGGAGGCCGAGGTCGACCACCTGATCGAGCGGGTCGAGGCGATCGGCCGCAACTGCGGCGCCACGATCTGCGTCGTCAGCCGCAGCGAGGAGGAGCGGCTGCGCTTCTGGGCCGGGCGCAAGGCCGCCTTCCCGGCGGTCGGCCGGATCAGCCCCGACTACTACTGCATGGACGGCACCATCCCGCGGAAGCGCCTGCCCGAGGTGCTGGCCCGGATGCAGGAGATGTCGCGCCGCCACGGGCTGCGCGTCGCCAATGTCTTCCACGCCGGCGACGGCAACCTGCACCCGCTGATCCTGTACGACGCCAACGTCCCGGGCGAGTTGGAGAAGGCCGAGGAGTTCGGGTCGGACATCCTGAAGCTGTGCGTCGAGGTCGGCGGGGTGCTGACCGGCGAGCACGGCGTCGGGGTCGAGAAGCGCGACCTGATGGAGGTGCAGTTCGGGCCGGAGGACCTGGCGCAGCAGCAGCGGCTGAAATGCGCCTTCGACCCGGACGGGCTGCTGAATCCCGGCAAGGTGTTCCCGACCCTGCACCGCTGCGCCGAGCTCGGCCGGGTGCACATCCACCACGGCGCCACGCGCTTCCCCGACCTGCCGCGCTTCTGAGCCGATGACCGAGACCCTGAAGCCCGAGACCGACGACCAGGTGCTCGAGACCGTCCGCTGGGCTCTGGCCGGCGGGGTCCCGCTGGAGCTGGTCGGCCGCGGCAGCAAGCGCGGCTTCGGCCGGCCGGTGCAGGCGGCGCATGCGCTCGACCTCTCGGGCCTCGCCGGGATCGAGGTGTATGAGCCGGAGGAGTTGGTGCTGACCGCCCGCCCCGGCACGCCGATGGCGGAGATCGAGGCGGCGCTGGCCGCAAGCGGCCAGGCCCTGGCCTTCGAGCCGCCGGATCTCGGCCCGCTCTATGGCGGCCCGGCCGGGGCCGGCACGCTGGGCGGCGCCGTCGGCTGCAACCTCTCGGGGCCGCGGCGGCTCAAGGCCGGGGCCGCGCGGGACCATGTGCTGGGGATCGAGGCGGTGTCCGGCCGCGGCCAGGCCTTCAAATCCGGCGGCCGGGTGGTCAAGAACGTCACCGGCTACGACCTGCCGAAGCTGCTGACCGGGGCCTTCGGCACGCTGGCCGCCATGACCCGGATCACGGTCAAGGTGCTGCCGGCGCCGGAGACGGTGCGCACCCTCGTCGTCGCCGGGCTTGATGACGCCGCCGGTGTCGCGGTGCTGACCCGGGCGCTGACCAGCCCCTACGAGGTCTCGGGCGCCGCCCATCTGCCGGCCGGAATCCTCGGCGACACCGCGCGCAGCCTGGTGCGGATCGAGGGCTTCGGCCCCTCGGTCGACAGCCGCGTGGCGGCACTGTCGCAGCTGCTGGACGATGCCGGGCCGCTGACGGTGCTGGACCCGGCCGAATCGGCCGATCTGTGGCGCCGGATC
>NZ_JANX01000023.1 GCF_000767795.1 Inquilinus limosus MP06
AGGCGGCGGGCCCGGCCGATATCGCCCAGCCGGCGCACCACCTCCGGCGCCGGCGGCTGCCCGTTGCGCCGCAGGAACGCCACGTACCAGAAGCAGCGGACCACGACCTGCGGCCGCCCCAGCATCTCGCAGCCGACCTGGGCGGCGCTGCGCGGCGAGTACCCGGCCTCCCGCGCCGCGCGGGCGGCGTTGCCGTGATGCGCGAAGCACCAGGCGAAATTCTCCCAGCGCAGCGGCAGCCATTCCATCGCATCGGCCCGCATCCCGACCTCGCATGAAAAAGCCCGCCGCGGCGGGGCCGGGCGGGCGCAGTGGTTCGACTCTGCCTGAATTATGGCGTGCGACGCGGCCTCATGTCAAGAACAAAAGAGGAACATATGCGCTCCGGGCCGGTGCCGCAGGGGCGAGGTCCTTTCACAATGCCCGACCCCTCACCGTCATTGCGAGGAGGCGAAGCCGACGAAGCAATCCATCGATCCGCTCATGCCGCTGCATGGATTGCTTCCCCCGGCTCAGGGCCGGGGTCGCAATGACGGTGCTTGGATCCCGTGGCCCCGGCCGCCTTGCCCCGCTCACTCCCGGGGCGGCTCCCGGCCCTCGGCCTCCTTGGTCCGGATCGCGCTCAGGGCCGAGGCCACCAGCCCGGTGGGGATGGCGATGATGCCCAGCGCCACGAACAGCATCAGCACGGTGAACACCCGGCCGACCGCCGTCACCGGGTAGATGTCGCCATAGCCGACGGTGGTCAGCGTCACCGCGGCCCACCACATCGCGTCGAACACCGAGGCGAAGGCCTCCGGCTGGGCGTCGTGCTCGAACTGGAAGATGACGAGCGCGCAGACATAGAGGACGATCAGCGCCGCCACGCCGAAGACGATGACCTCCTCCTTCACCACGCGCCAGGCGGCGGCCAGGCGGTCGATGGCGCTGGTGTAGCGGGCCAGCTTCAAGAGCCGCACCAGGCGCAGCAGCCGCAGCGCCCGGACGGCGCGCAGGTCGATGCCGATGCCGATGAAGGCCAGGCCGAGATAGAAGGGGGCGATCGCCAGCAGGTCGACGATGCCGAAGAAGCTGCGCGCATAGGCGCCCGGGGCGGGGGCGGTGGCGAGGCGCAGGACGTATTCGAGCGTGAACACCGCGACGACGACGATCTCGGAGACGGCGAGCGCCGCCGCGGCCCAGCCCGGCAGGTGGGGCAGGGTCTCGACCCCCATCTCCAGGGCGGAATAGAGGATCAGCGCGTGCAGCCCCAGCTCGACCCGATGCCCCAGCCCGGGATGCCGGCCGTCGAGGGCGGTGCGAACATGCTTTCGCCAGTCCATGGTGGGGGCTCCGGGGTGGGTTCTTGTTTAGAATGATGCCTGACCGGTTGGCTGCCGCGTTGAGTATTGCGGGGCTATACGAGCCAGGCACTCTGTGACATCCTATATGGATAAATTTTCTCAGGTATTCTGGTATATTTTATCAATTCCATATCCCCAGGCCAGCTTGTTGCTAGGTGGTTCAGCCGCATTGTGGCCGGGGTGGGGAGCCTCGAAGTGACCAAGGCAAAGGAAACGGAATTGCTGCGTTCGCAGCGTTCGCTATTCGATGACGCAGACGTCCCGATCGGACTCGATGAATATCAGCAATTTACCGTCCGGACCGATCGGAACGATCGGCCTGGAACGGAAGGATTGGGCTTCGTTCTTTTAGGACTCTTCGGTGAAATCGGCAGCTTGCTCAGCGCTCTGAAAAAGAAGCAGCGCGATAAAGACGCCTTTATCGCTTACCACGATACCGTTCTCGAGGAACTGGGTGACAGCCTGTGGTATTTCGCCAACACAGCGCTCCGCGCTGGTCTCCCACTATCCGTTATCGCCCAGCGCATGCCTGCAAAGCTTGACAACTGGGACTACCAGGGACGTGCAGGCGCAACGGCCTTCTCCGACCTGCAGCGTGCAAACAAGCACTTTGCAGGTCCGATGGTCACGGCAGCGGTCGAGCACCGGCTACTCGCTCTTGCGGGCAAGGTCGGCCACCTTCTTGAGGACTGGAGCAGTGGCCGTATCGCCGTTAATCGGGACGTGCTCTCTGCCGATCTCGTCGAAATTTTTCGCGCGCTGCTAGCGGCAGCGGACGATGCCGAGGTCAGCCTCGATGAAGCCGCTCGTCGCAATATTGTTAAGACGCTCGGCCGTTGGCCTGATGAACCGGACTGGGGCCCTTTGTTCGATGCAGACTATCCACCCGAGGAACAGTTTCCCTCTAGGATGACCATGGTGTTCAAAGAGCACACGGTGGGTGGGCGTCCGTACGTTGTACAGCAGATGAATGGCGTAAATATTGGTAGCCGGCTAACCGACAACCGGCATGAGCCAGATGACTACCGCTTCCACGACGTCTTTCATTTGGCGTTTGCAGCCATTCTCGGATGGTCACCAACGCTTAGGGGGCTCCTAAAGTTAAAAAGGAAAAGCCGTCCGGATATCGACGAGAACGAGGATGGGGCACGGGCAAGCATCATCGAAGAGGGTATCTCAACCTGGATTTTCAACCATGGCGCCCGGAATGCCGACTTCCGCAACACCAATAGCCTTGACTATGGCCTACTCAAAGCGGTCCATGAGTTGGTTCGCGGCTATGAGGTTGAGGCGCGCCCCCTTTGGCAATGGGAACGCGCAATTCTTGAAGGCTTCCGTGTTTTTAGGGAGCTGCGCCACCATCGCGGCGGTGCAGTCAAGATCGACCTAGAGCGCCGTACTATAGAGTACGAGCCCATCCAATGACCAGTGTCAATGTATCTGTCGAAGCGTTCGTTAATCGTCTGGCCGACCTTCGCTTCGATGACGTCTTCAATCCTTACGCTGACGCCTGCCACTATCACGATGAAGCTAATGCGCCTGCCATCCGCCGTCGCAATCTCTCGCTTGTACTAGAAGCGGCGTTGAGCAGCGGCGTAGACTCGCTGTGGATCGCCCGTGATCTGGGATATCGGGGCGGACGCCGAACCGGATTGGCTCTAACCGACGAGGCGCACTTGGCGGCGCATGCTCGGTTGTTCAGCGCACCGCCACTCGTCCGTGCCACCAGAGGGCCTGCGATCACAGAGCGTACCGCGACGGTCATTTGGCAGGCCCTGGGGACCATACGGCGGCCCATCTTCCTTTGGAATGTGTTTCCGCTGCATCCACACGAGCGGAACGATCCCATGTCAAATCGTCCGCATTCCCGCCTGGAGCGGCAGGCTTGCCGCCCGATTCTAATGTGGCTTCTCGACCATCTTCAACCAAAGTCCATCCTGGCGATCGGTCGAGATGCGCAACAAGCACTCGCCGACCTCGATGTGAAATCGCTGCAGGTCCGGCATCCTAGCTATGGTGGGCAGACGGAGTTCCTCAGCGGCACCTACGCTCACTACGGCCTCAAGCAGCCCCCTCAACCCGAAACCAATTGGCTGATCTAACCTCATGCGGCTTTCAAGGTCGGGTCGGCTAGAATCTGGGAGCATAGGGTGTGGAGTTCCTTTAAGTCTGCTCGCGTTCCGTTGCCAATGTCGATCTCGGCGTGCGTTGACAGTATTGATAACGGTCCGACCGTAACGCCGACTTCGTTTGCAACAAACTGCATTAGGCGGCCGAGGCCAACCAGATTTCCAAGCAGTTTCTCCGTGTAATAATGGTTTCGATAAACTGCCGAGAGCAGAAGTCTCTGGTCTCGGTCAAGCTTGAAGCTCAGAAAGCTCAGGCACTGTCCGCCACGTGGTCGCCCCTCAGCGTCCTTTATCGGATTGTAGATGGGCAATTCGTATATATTGCGATAAGGTCTCCCCCCATCGATATTCCGTTTCATTTTCCTAACTAACTTGTCGAGCAAATTTACCGTGCCATCTGAAGTTGGATAGGCAATCATACGCTCGAAGTAGCGCCCCCAGTCCTGAGTCGAACGCTTCAGTTTCGGAAATACCTTCTTGATATAGATATCGTAGAATTCGGGGGCGCCGTGGGCTTCGTAGGTAGCTTGAGGAAAAATGGTATTGGCAACCGTGCGCACGAGGAAGCCAGTATCAGTATGTGCATTTAGATAGGCATCTAGCGCAGAAATCACCGCTTGGTCTCGCGCGGACAAGGTAACGGGATCCTCAATATCGACAACTACATGATGCGCTTCATGCCCCGGAAGAGCTTCCACAACGCGGGAAGCCGCGAGCCAGGCAGTGGCACAGCTAGGCTGCGAGATCCGTTCCGGGAACATCCATGTCCTCCGTAAGTAAGGCGACCCGCGTCAGCCGGGGCGCGATGAAGGTTTCGGGCAGCCAAGCGTGCCCATCCAGGCCCCATTCGGTGCCCCAGCTATTGCGGATGAGAATGATCCGCTCCGTTCCGATGACGCCGTGCCCGACGGCAATCACCGCGTGGCGCCGAAGCGGGTCAGGTCCCTCGGCAGCCGGTGCAACCACCAACCCCTGTGCGTTTGGCATGTAGAAGGCATCTGAAATCATCATCAAGACCACGGCCGGTCGGCCCGCATCGAGTTGAGCAATGATCTCATCCACGGCTTCTGGTCGGGGTTCACCGTCACGCCGAAACACCTTGGCCTGCGTCGGGGGACCGTAATTGTCGAGATTGGCTGGGAGGGAGTCTAAATATGGCCAGTCCTCTTCGACAGGCTGCCCGTCAGTTCTCAGCGCGGTCAGCATGTAAGTCAGCGACGCGCCGGAAAATGGCGACCGGCCGGCTCGACGCTGTGCATGATAGAACACGAATTCACAGGAGAGCGGACTCCAAGGCGCTCGCAGTGCCGCATGCGCGTCGCTTGCGGCGAACGCCAGGCAGGTGGGGCGCGAGCCCTGGTCCCGAACTGGGCCGAACCGAGCCCGAAGGTCATTAAGGATCGTCAGCGCCATCACGCGGCCTCGAGTGTCCGGCGATGCTGTTGTCGCTGGTCTCTATACCAACCTTGCAATTCAGCCCCGGCGAGGTTGTACTGAACGGTAAAGGTGTTTAATGGCTTCATCGGCTGCCAAGCTCGTGCCTCGGTCAGCCTCAATTCGCCTGCTCGGCGATCCAGGGCCGCCGTCGTTATGCGCCGTAAAGTTGGGCCGCCTATGCCTTCGGTGTCGATCTCCTCGCGTCCATCCGCCACAACGGTTAGAGCCTCGCCGTCGATTGTCTCGACGCGCCACAAATAGCCTGATCCGCTGTGTTCGGGTAGGCAGACCACAACTAAATCGCCCGGTCCACCATCGATCCGCATGTCGGCATCGCGGTCGGTGATGAGCCAAACGTCGCCGCGATAGTTTTCGGGCTCATAACCTCTCAGGATCTCCTGCTTGATCCGCTTCACCTGTAGTGCTGCCATAGAGCGAGCGGTGGCGCGGTCGAATACGTCGTAGCGGTGCAACGTCCAGACCGTGGCTCCGAAACTGGTGCCGACGCGTAGTGCCAATTGATAGACCTTTACTGGGTCGGATAGATTGCCAATTGTCCAATCTTGTCGCTCGCAGTGCCAAGCCAAGAGCCATCGTGGGAGAAGAAAGGCGGCTGCAAATGCTTCGGCCTCGACCTCTTGGAGGTTATCACCAGTGCGGGTTTGGAATGGCGCTCGGCGTAGGATGCTTTCATCGTCTAGACTAGGGTCGTGCCCGAGATAATGGTGGCCGAGTTCGTGAGCTGCAGTGAAGCGCTGTTGGTTCTGAGGTCTTTGCGTTGTGACCAATATCCCTGGTGAAGGTTCCTTTAAGTATACTCCAAGTAAGCCGTCCAGTTTTGTAAAGAAAAGAGGTACGCTAAGACGCGCAATCGCGTCGTATATGTCAACACGGCCTGCGCCGCGTATCGCTTTGGCCTGTATACCCAAGTCCCTGTGCAGCCGGGTAGCTTCTAGGGTGGCTCTACGAATAGCGACGGCGTAGTTCGCCATCACTTTGCTCCTGTAGCACGCATCTTCAGGAATTCTGCGAAACGACCCAGCTCCTCTCGGTCCTTTGGCGAAAGGGCAGCCGCTTGGCGGGCCAAGTGGGCTACGTCGGGGGGCAGTGTCGTGCCAGCGTCGTCCTTGTCTCCCGTGAAATGACTGACCGGTTGGCGATAGAGCTCAGCCAGCCGCTTCAATTCGAGCGCTTCGACCCTCCGCTGGCCTGACTCGATATTTGTGATCGCAGTGCGCGGTACTCTCAGGAAACTTGCTGCCTCATCTTGTGAATAGCCGACATATTCCCGAGCCTTCTTAAGCCTTTCGCCCAATCGCCGACGTTCAATTTCCCCATCGGAGAGTTCAGGTGCCGTCATGGTTTGTCTCCAGTGTGGTATCTATTCCACTTTGTTTCGACTCGACCCGTGACGTGCTTTACGGCTGCCGCGATCGACTCATAGCCCCCGGCTTTTACCACTGACTCTGTCACTTTAAAGGGCAGAATATCGTCGAGGCTGGACAAGAGCTCGACGACAGTGAGCGAGTCAATCTCGATGGCCAGGATTACGACTTGCTCATCATCCTTCGGTAGCGGATGGCCCTTGAGACGACATAGCTGCCGGACCGCAGCTAGCAGCACTTCCTGGAGCACAGCGGCAACATCGGCCGCCGGATAGGGCGGTACCGTCTTGATCAGTGGGGCAGTGACAGTCGCCATGGACTTCTCCTTAGCCTCATGCACATATATCACTGATTGTCCGAAAATCAAACACTGATTGTCCGCTTTAAAGACTGACTGTTGGAGAACGAGCGATGATCGTCGGAATTGGAACTGACATATGCGGCGCGGCCCGGGTCGCCGAGGCTATCGGACGGCGTGGACAAACTATTCTTGATAGGCTGTTCAGCGCCGCCGAGCAGGCCTTAGCCGTTCATCACAGAAGCCCCAACCAATTCTATGCAGGCCGCTTCGCGGCGAAAGAGGCCTGCGCAAAATCGCTGGGGACGGGGATCACAGACCGGGTGCGTTGGACAGATATTGAGATCCTCGCTCGGCGCTCGGGGCAGCCATACTGCGAACTCTCCGGTGGCGCGGCTAGACGCGCGAAGCGCTTAGTTGGTAAGGGCTTCGTGCCCAAACTGCATGTATCAATCGCTCATGATGGAGAGTTCGCGCAAGCGCTGGTAATACTTGAAGCGTGGCTCCAGGTAAGTGAGCGGGTTATACGGTTCGAGAGCCCCAGCAAGACTTGATTCTTTAGATTCAAAATGCCTATCGATGCGCCGGCACGCTAACTACGTGGCGCGGTCGCTCCATGTAGTTAGCTATTGTCAGATGAGTAGTAGCCAACAAGACCCATCTTCACGTGACGATCGTGAGGGAGAGAGCACCTCTAACTACCCCCTCACCCCACCTGCTCCGCATGATGGCACGCCACCATCCGCCCATCCACCGGCCGCAGCTCCGGCCGGTCCTGGCTGCACAGATCGGTCGCGTAGGGGCACCGGCGGTGGAAGGCGCAGCCGGGGGGCGGGTTCAGGGGCGAGGGCAGCTCGCCCTTCAGCACCACGCGCTCGGCCCGCCTGGCCTGGTCGACGAAGGGCGTCGAGGCCAAGAGCGCCTTGGTGTAGGGGTGGCGCGGATGGCGGAAGATCGCCTCCTTCGTGCCATGCTCCACCGGCCGGCCCAGATACATCACCACCAGGTCGTCGGCGATGTGCTCCACCACCGACAGGCCGTGGCTGATGAACAGATAGGCCAGGCCGAACTCCTCCTGCAGGTCCATCAGCAGGTTCAGCACCTGGGCCTGGATCGACACGTCCAGCGCCGACACCGGCTCGTCCGCCACCACCACCTTCGGCCGCAGCATCAGCGCCCGGGCGATGGCGATGCGCTGGCGCTGCCCGCCCGAGAACATGTGCGGGTAGCGGTCGTAATGCTCCGGCCGCAGCCCGACCTTCGACAGCATCGCCTCGGCCGCCTGCCGCCGCTCCGGCGCCTTCAGGGCGGTGTTGATCTTCAGCGGCTCCTCCAGGATCGCGCCCACCTTCTTGCGCGGGTTCAGCGAGCCGTAGGGGTCCTGGAACACGATCTGCACCGCGCTGCGCAGTTTGCGGCGCTGGGCGCTGTCGGCGGTGGCCACCGGGATGCCGTCGATGGTCAGCTCGCCGCCGGTCGGCGGCTCGATCATGGTGACGACGCGGGCGAGGGTGGACTTGCCGCAGCCACTCTCGCCGACCACGGCGAGGGTCTTGCCCGCCTCCAGCGAGAACGACATTTCGGTCAGGGCGCGCAGCGTCTGCGCCGGCTTGAAGGGCGAGGTCCTGACCTCGTAGAAGCGGCTCAGCTGCCGCGCCTCGACGACCGGGGTCTGGGCCCGGGCGGTGGCCGGGGCGGGGGAGCTCGCGGGGAAATCGGCGGGGGCGTTCACGAACGCGCCTCCTGCTGGGTGGTGCTCAAGGGGTTGAAGCAGCGCGTGCGCCCGTCCCGGTCGGGCGTCAGGTCCGGGTGCTGGGCCCGGCAGCGGTCCAGCACGTTGCGGCAGCGCGGGTTGAACAGGCAGCCGGCCGGCCGGTCATAGGGGCCGGGCACCACGCCGGGAATGGTCGGCAGCCGCCGATGGCCGGTGCTGCGCTCCGGCAGCGCCTCCAGGAGGGCGCCGGTATAGGGGTGGCGCGGGCGGCCGAACAGCCCGCCGACCATGCGCTCCTCCACCAGCTCGCCGGCATACATCACGTTGACGCGCTGCGCCGTCTCCGCCACCACGCCCATGTCGTGGGTGATGAGGACGAGGGCCATGCCCTGGTCGCGCTGCAGGTCGGCCAGGAGCTGCAGGATCTGCGCCTGGATGGTGACGTCCAGCGCCGTGGTCGGCTCGTCGGCGATCAGCAGCTTCGGCCGGCAGGCGATCGCCATGGCGATCATCACCCGCTGGTTCATGCCGCCCGACAGCTGGTGCGGGAAGCTGTCGATCCGCGTCTCCGGCGCCGGGATGCCGACCTGGGCCAAGAGCTGGATGGTGCGGTCGCGCCGGGCGCGACGGCTGCCGCCCTCATGCACCTTCAGCGCCTCCATGATCTGGAAGCCGACGGTGAAGCAGGGGTTCAGGCTGGTCATCGGCTCCTGGAAGATCATCGCCATGTCCTTGCCGATGATCTTGCGGCGCTGGCGCGGCGACAGCTTCAGCAGGTCGTGGCCGTCGAAGGCCAGGTGGTCGGCCGTGACCTTGCCGGGGAAGGCCACCAGCCCCATCAGCGCCAGCATGGTCACCGACTTGCCGGAGCCGGATTCGCCGACGATGCCCAGGATCTCGCCGGGGTCGATGGTGAGGTCGAGGCCGGAGACGGCGCGGAACGATCCCTTGCCGGCCGGGAACTCGACCGTCAGGTTGCGGATGTCGAGCAGGGCCATGTCAGCGCTTCAGCTTCGGGTCGAGGGCGTCGCGCAGGCCGTCGCCCAGCAGGTTGAAGGCCAGCACCGTGATCAGGATGGCGAGGCCGGGGAAGGTCACCACCCACCAGGCGCGCTGCAGGAACTGCAGGGAGGAGGCGAGCATGGTGCCCCATTCCGGCGTCGGCGGCTGGGCGCCGAGGCCGAGGAAGCCGAGCGCCGCGGCGTCGAGGATGGCGGAGGAGAAGCCGAGCGTCGCCTGCACGATCAGGGGGGCGACGCAGTTCGGCAGGATGGTGGCGAACATCAGGCGCAGCGTGCCGGCGCCGGCGACGCGGGAGGCGGTGACGTAGGGCCGGCGGATCTGGCTCAAGACCGCGGCGCGCATCAGGCGGGAGTAGTGGGGCAGGGTGACGATCGACACCGCGATCATGGCGTTGACCAGCCCGGGCCCGAGGATCGCCACCACCACGATCGCCAAGAGCAGGCTGGGCAGCGCCAGCATGATGTCGAGGAGCCGCATCACAATGGTGTCGACCAGCCCGCCGAAGAAGCCGGCGGCCAGGCCCAGCAGCAGGCCCATGGCCAGCGACAGCGTGACCACGATCACGCCGATGAACAGCGACAGCCGGGCGCCGTGGATCAGGCGCGAGAGGATGTCGCGGCCGATGTCGTCGGTGCCGAGCGGATAGGCCAGGCTGCCGCCGTCCTGCCAGAAGGGCGGCACCAGGAAGGCGGCGCGGTCCTGGTCGATCGGCGAATGCGGCGCCAGCACGTCGGCGAAGATCGCGACCAGGATGATCAGCCCGATCACCACCAGCCCGCCGAGCGCGCCGCGGTTGACGCTGAAGGACCGCCAGAATTCGAGGAAGGGGCCGGGCGGCTTCGACACCGAGGCCGGGGTCGGGGCATAGGTCGTCATCACCGGGTCGCCGGCGATGAACGGCGCGTTGGGGTCGGGGCTTGTGCTCATCGGCTTACTTCACGTGCCGGATGCGGGGATCGAGCAGGCCGTAGGCCAGGTCGACCAGCAGATTGACGACGATCACGAGTGTCGCGACCAGCAGGATGCCACCCTGCAGCGTCGGGTAGTCGCGGCGGTTGATGGCGTCGACCAGCCATTTGCCGACGCCGGGCCAGGAGAACACGGTCTCGGTCAGGATGGCGCCGCCGAGCAGCGTGCCGACCTGCAGGCCGATCACGGTGACCACCGGGATCAGCGCGTTGCGCAGGGCGTGCAGCCCGATCACGCGGCGGACGCCCAGGCCCTTGGCCCGGGCGGTGCGGATGTAGTCCTCGCTCAGCACCTCGAGCATGGCCGAGCGGGTCATGCGCGCGATCACCGCGAGCGGGATGGTGCCGAGCACGACGGTCGGCAGGATCAGGCTGCGCACGGCGGAGAGGAAGGCGCCCTTCTCGTCCGACATCAGGCTGTCGATCAGCATGAAGCCGGTCTTCGGCTCGACGAACACCATCGCCGAGATCCGGCCGGAGACCGGGGTCCAGCCCAGCCCGACCGAGAAGATCAGGATCAGCAGCAGCCCCCACCAGAAGATCGGCATCGAATAGCCGACCAGGCTGACGCCCATGATGCCGTGGTCGACCGGGGATGACCGGTTGGTCGCGGCCAGGATGCCGGCGGGGATGCCGAAGATCACGGCGAAGATCATGGCGCAGATGCCGAGCTCGATCGTCGCCGGGAACAGCTTCAGGAACTCGCTCAGCACCGGCCGCCGCGTGGTGGTCGAGGCGCCGAGGTCGCCCTGCAGCACCTGGCCGATATAGCTGACGAACTGGACCGTGACCGGCCGGTCGAGGCCCATCTCGTGCATCAGCTCGGCATGGCGCTCGGGCGTGATGCCGCGCTCGCCCGCCCGCACCTGCACGGGGTCGCCGGGCACGGCCCGGATCAGGAAGAAGCTGAGGGCGGTGATCCCCAGGAAGGCGATCACCGCCATGGCGATGCGGGTCAGGATGAAGCGGAACATGGTCTCGTGCCCGGGAAAAGACGCGGGCGGAGGAGCATCCCCCTGCTCCCCCGCCCGGCTCCCCCTTACCTCGTGTTACTCGGTGATGTCGACGCCGCTGAAGTCGTGGCGGCCGAACGGGCTGACCTTGTAGCCCACGACCTCCTTGCGGGTCGGCTCGAAGACCACCGAATGCGCGATCGGCAGCCACGGCGCCTGGTCATGGAAGATCACCTGCGCCTGCTCGTACAGCTTGGTGCGCTCGGCCTGGTCGCTGATCGACTTGGCCTTCTTGATCAGCGCCTCGAAATCCTTGTCGCACCACTTGGCGATGTTCGAGCCGCCCTCACGCGCGGCATCGCAGCCCAAGAGGTTGTTCAGGAAGTTGTCCGGGTCGCCGTTGTCGCCGGTCCAGCCCAGCTGCGCCATCTGGTGCTCGCCGGCCTGGGCGCGCTTGCGGTACTCGCCCCACTCGTAGCTGACGATCTTGGTCTTGATCCCCAGCTTGGCCAGGTCGGCCTGCATCAGCTCGGCGATGCGCTGGGCGTTCGGGTTGTAGGGCCGCTGCACCGGCATCGCCCACAGGTCGCTCTCGAAGCCGTTCGGGTAGCCGGCATCGGCCAGCAGCTTCTTCGCGGCCTCGGGGTCGTACTTATAGTCCTGGACGCTGTCGTTGTAGGACCAGATGGTCGGCGGGATCGGGTTCTTCGCCGGCTGGCCCGCGCCCTGGTACACGGCGTCGAGAATGGCCTGCTTGTTGATGGCCATGTTGACGGCCTGGCGCACGCGGACGTCGTCGAACGGCTTCTTGGTGACGTTGAAGGCCAGGTATCCGGTGTTCAGGCCCGGCTGGGTCAGCACGTTCAGCGCCGGATCCTTCTGCATCGCCGGCACGTCGGCCGGGTTCGGATACGGCATCACGTGGCACTCGCCGGCCTTCAGCTTGGCGTAGCGCACCGCGGCGTCCGGAGTGATGGCGAAGACCAGGTTGTCGATCTTCTCCTTGCCGCTCCAGGCCTGGTCGAAGGCCTTGTAGCGGATCAGCGCGTCCGGCTGGTACTGCACGAACTGGAAGGAGCCGGTGCCGATCGGCACCTGGTCGACCTGCTCCGGCGTGCCGGCCTTCATCATCGCATCGGCATATTCGGCCGACAGGATCGACGAGAATTCCATGGCCAGGTCGGCCAGGAACGGCGCTTCCGGCTTGGTCAGGGTGAACTTGACCGTGTGGTCGTCGACCTTGTCGATCGACTTCAGCAGGTCGGGGAAGCCCATGTCGTTGAAATAGTCGTACGACCCGCCGGAGACCTTGTGGTACGGGCTGTCCTCCTTCCACATCCGGTTGAAGGTGAACAGCACGTCGTCCGCGTTGAAGTCGCGGGTCGGGGTGAACTTGTCGTTCGAATGCCACTTCACCCCCTTGCGGAGGTGGAAGGTGTAGACCGTGCCGTCATCCGAGATGTCCCAGGATTCCGCCAGGCCGGGCTCGGTCTTGGTGGAGCCCTTCACGAACTCGACCAGATGGTCGTAGATCGGGCCCGACGCGTCGAAGCTGGTGCCCGTGGTGTTGATCTGCGGATTGAAATTCTCCGGGCTGCCCTCGGAGCAATAGACGAGCGTCTTGGCCTCGGCGGACACCGCCGCCCCCGCGACGAGGACAAGCGCCATCGCCGTGGCGGACAAAAAGCGGGACATGAAACTCTCCCCTCTGGTGATCCTTCGGTCTGGGCTTGCCGCATAGCTGTATTGCCCAAACCGTGGGTTGCAGGGGATTACCGCAAGGGGCGGGGGTGATGTCAACTGGCCGGTTATGTCTGGCAAAACCGAATCGCTTCCCAGGATAGGCCCGCCCTGCGAGCGGCGTGCCGGGCGACCCGGCGGATCGAAACCGGTGAGGCGCCAAAAGGAAACGGACGGGACAGCACAGTGCCGCCGCCCCGTCCGTTTGTTGCTTTCGCCGCCGGCTTACTCGGCGATGTCGACACCGCGGAAATCGTGCAGCCCGACCGGGATGATCTTGTAGCCGGTGACCTCCTTGCGGATCGGCTCGTAGACCACCGAATGGGCGATCGGCAGCCACGGCGCCTGGTCGTGGAAGATCACCTGCGCCTGCTCGTACAGCTTGGTGCGCTCGGCCTGGTCGGCGGTGGCTTTGGCCTTCTGGATCAGGTCCTCGAAGCCCTTGTCGCACCACTTGGCGATATTGCTGCCGCCCTCGCGCGCGGCATCGCAGCCCAGCAGGTTGGCGAAGAAGTTGTCCGGGTCGCCGTTGTCGCCCGACCAGCCCATCTGCGCCATCTGGTGCTCGCCGGCCTGGGTGCGCTTGCGGTACTCGCCCCACTCGTAGGAGACGATCTTGGTCTTGATCCCGACCTTGGCCAGGTCGGCCTGCATCAGCTCGGCGATGCGCTGGGCGTTCGGGTTGTAGGGGCGCTGCACCGGCATCGCCCACAGGTCGCTCTCGAAGCCGTTGGCGTAGCCAGCATCGGCCAGCAGCTTCTTCGCGGCCTCCGGATCGTACTTATAGTCCTGGATGCTGTCGTTGTAGGACCAGATGGTCGGCGGGATCGGGTTCTTCGCCGCCTGGCCGGTGCCCTGGTACACCGCCTCCAGGATCGCCTGCTTGTTCACCGCCATGTTGACGGCCTGGCGCACGCGGACGTCGTCGAACGGCTTCTTGGTGACGTTGAAGGCCAGGTAGCCGGTGTTCAGGCCGGGCTGGCTCAGCACGTTCAGGTTCGGGTCCTTCTGCATCGCCGGCAGGTCGGCCGGGTTCGGATACGGCATCACGTGGCACTCGCCGGCCTGCAGCTTGGCGTAGCGCACCGCCGCGTCCGGGGTGATGGCGAAGACCAGGTTGTCGATCTTCTCGCGCCCGCTCCAGGCCTGGTCGAAGGCCTTGTAGCGGATCAGCGCATCCGGCTGGTACTGCACGAACTGGAACGGGCCGGTGCCGATCGGCACCTGGTCGACCTGCTCCGGCGTGCCGGCCTTCATCATCGCATCGGCGTACTCGGCCGACAGGATCGACGCGAAGTTCATCGCCATGTTGGCGATGAAGGGCGCCTCCGGCTTGTTCAGGGTGAACTTGACCGTGTAGTCGTCGACCTTGTCGATCGACTTCAGCAGCGCCGGCATGCCCATGTCGCCGAAATAGTCGTACGACCCGCCGGAGACCTTGTGGTACGGGCTGTCGTCCTTCCACATCCGGTTGAAGGAGAACAGCACGTCGTCGGCGTCGAAGTCGCGCGTCGGGGCGAAATTCTCGTTGGAGTGGAACTTGACGCCCTTGCGCAGATGGAAGGTGTAGACGGTGCCGTCGTCGGACACGTCCCAGGACTCGGCCAGGGCCGGCACGACCTTGGTGGTGCCTTTCTCGAAGGCCACCAGCCCGTCATAGACCGGCAGCGCCGCGTCGAAGCTGGTGCCGGTGGTGTTGATCTGCGGGTTGAAGTTCTCCGGGCTGCCCTCGGAGCAATAGACCAGCGTCTTGGCCTCGGCCGACGCCGCCATCCCCGCGGCGAGGGCCAGCGCCATCGCCGTGGCGGACAGGAAGCGGGACATGGGGTTCTCTCCCTAAAGCGGTCGGGCGCCGATCGCGGCGCCCAGGTTGCGGGGATTACCGCAACCTGGGGGTGCGCTGTCAATCGGTGCCCGGCAACCCGCTCGTCGCCACAGTCTCGGATGAGACCGGCAGGCATAAAGTCCGTCGCATTTGACGCGACTCGCGCGGAACGACACCGTCACTGCGAGTGCAGCGGAGCAATCCAGGGGCCGGCGCGCACCGGCCCCTGGATTGCTTCGCCGGCTTCGCCTCCTCGCAATGACGGAGGAAAAGGGCAGTCAGCCCTATTCCTGAATATCGACGCCCCGGAAGTCGTGGATCCGCACCGGGGTGATGACATAGTTCAGCACCTCCTTGCGGATCGCCTGGTACTCGACCGAATGGGCGATCGGCAGCCACGGCGCCTGGTCGTGGAAGATGACCTGCGCCTGCTCGTACAGCCTGGTGCGCTCGGCCTGGTCGGCGGTGACCTTGGCCTTCATGATCAGGTCGTTGAAGCCCTTGTCGCACCATTTGGCGACGTTGCCGCCGCCCTGCCGCGCCGCGTCGCAGCCCAGCAGGTTGTTGAAGAAATTGTCCGGGTCGCCATTGTCGCCGCCCCAGCCGAACTGCGCCATCTGGTGCTCGCCGTCCTGGGCGCGCTTGCGGTACTCGCCCCATTCATAGGAGACGATCTTGGCCCGGATCCCGACCTTGGCCAGGTCGGCCTGCATCAGCTCGGCGATGCGCTGGGCGTTCGGGTTGTAGGGCCGCTGCACCGGCATCGCCCAGAGATCGGTGTCGAAGCCGTCGGCCAGGCCGGCCTCGGCCAGAAGCTTCTTCGCCGCCTCGGGGTCGTACTTATAGTCCTGGACGCTGTCGTTGTAGGACCAGATGGTCGGCGGGATCGGGTTCTTCGCCGCCTGGCCCGCGCCCAGATAGACGGCGTCGAGGATCGCCTGCTTGTTCACCGCCATGTTGATGGCGCGCCGGACACGGACGTCGTCGAACGGCTTCCTGGTGACATTGAAGGCCAGATAGCCGGTGTTCAGCCCCGGCTGGCTGACCACCGTCACCGCCGGGTCCTTCTGCATCGTCGCCAGGTCCGCCGGGTTCGGCGACGGGATCACCTGGCACTCATTGGCCTTCAGCTTGGCGTAGCGGACCGAGGAATCCGGCGTGATGGCGAAGACCAGCGTGTCGATCTTCTCACGGCCGCTCCAGGCCTGGTCGAAGGCCTTGTAGCGGATGATCGCGTCCGGCAGGTACTGCACGAAGCGGAACGGCCCGGTGCCGATCGGCACCTGGTCGACATCCTCCGGCGTGCCGGCCTTCATCATCGCGTCGGCATATTCGGCCGACAGGATCTGGGCGAAGTTCATCGCCATGTCGGCCAGGAACGGCGCCTCCGGCCGGGTCAGGGTGAACTTCACCGTGGTGTCGTCGACCTTGTCGATCGCCTTCAGCAGCGCCGGCATCCCCATGTCGCCGAAGTAGTCGTAGGAGCCGCCGGAGACCTTGTGATAGGGGCTGTCCTCCTTCCACATCCGGTTGAACGAGAACAGCACGTCGTCGGCATTGAAGTCGCGGGTCGGCGTGAAGTTCTCGTTCGAATGCCACTTCACCCCCTTGCGCAGATGGAAGGTGTAGACGGTGCCGTCGTCGGACACGTCCCAGGATTCGGCCAGGGCCGGCACCACCTTGGTGCCGCCGCGCTCGAACGCCACCAGCCCGTCATAGACCGGGACAGAGGCGTCGAGGCTGGTGCCGGTGGTGTTGATCTGCGGGTTGAAGTTCTCCGGGCTGCCCTCGGAGCAGTAGACCAGCGTCTTGGCCTCGGCCGACCCGGCCGCCAGGACCAGCGCCAGCGCCGTGGCGCTCAGGAAACGGGACATGAGGCTCTCCCTGTTATGGTTCGTGGTCTGGTCAGAATTCTGGTTTCGCGTTGCCTCCCCCGCCGGATGCGGGAGAGGTCGGGCGCTCGCAGGGCGGCCGGGTGAGGGCTGGTCCTGGCCTCGACGAAATCCGCTCACCCGGAGCCGCTTCGCGTCTCCGGCCCCTCCCGCAAGCGGGAGAGGCAACACGCTCGCTCAAGCCGCCCGGTCGGGATACAGGCCAGCCAGGCCCTCGCGGCTGGCGGGGCAGACGCCGCGCTCGGTGATCAGGCCGGTGACGTAGCGCGCCGGGGTCACGTCGAAGGCCCAGTTCGCGGCGGCGCTGCCCTCCGGCAGGATGCCGACCGTCTCGATCCGGCCATCCGCGGTGCGGCCGGTGATGTGGCTCAGCTCGCGCGGGTCGCGCTGCTCGATCTCGATGCCGCGGATACCGTCGGTCAGGGTCCAGTCGATCGTGGTGTAGGGCAGGGCGACATAGAACGGCACGCCGTTGTCATGCGCCGCCAGCGCCTTCAGATAGGTGCCGATCTTGTTGCAGACATCGCCGGTGGCGGTGGTGCGGTCGGTGCCGACGATGCACAGATCGATCAGGCCGTGCTGCATCAGATGGCCGCCGACATTGTCGGCGATCACGGTGTGCGGCACGCCGTGACGGCCCAGCTCGAAGGCGGTGATGCTGGCGCCCTGGTTGCGCGGCCGGGTCTCGTCGACCCAGACATGCACCGGCACTCCGCTGTCATGCGCCATGTAGATCGGTGCGAGGGCGGTGCCCCAGTCGACCGTTGCCAGCCAGCCGGCGTTGCAATGGGTCAGCACGTTCAGGCGCTCGGGCCGGCCCTTCCTCTCCCAGATCTCGCGGAACACGGCCAGGCCGTGCTCGCCGATGGCGCGGCAGGTGGCGACGTCGTCGTCGCAGATCTCGGCGGCGCGGCGATAGGCGGCGGCGGCGCGCTCCGCCGGCTTCAGGGCCGCGACCCGGCCGCGCACGTCGTCCAGCGCCCAGCGCAGATTGACCGCGGTCGGGCGGGTGGCCAGGAGGCGATCATAGGCGCCGGCCAGGGCGGCGTCGGACGAGTCGGCGCGCAGCGCCAGCGCCAGGCCGTAGGCGCCGGTGGCGCCGATCAGCGGCGCGCCGCGCACCTGCATGCTGCGGATGGCGTGGGCCGCCTGGTCCTCGCTCTCCAGCACCACCGTTTCGAAGCCGTGCGGCAGCTTCGTCTGATCGATGATCACCACCCGCCAGCCATCCTCGGCCGGCCAGATGGTGCGGTAGGACTTGCCGTCGATCTTCATGGCTCAACCCTCGCGGAAGACGGTCTCGGCCGCGTGGCGCAGATCGGCCGGGCCGGTGAAGCGGTCGCGTTCGACCAGGAAGGCGCGGGCCAGGCGCAGCGCCTTGGTCTCGCATGCGGCGCGCACATCCGGGTCGGCGATGGTCTCGAGGTCGGCGACATGGGCCAGGCCCAGGATGCGGCGGACCATCTTGGCGCCGGCGAAGCCGACCGTGTCGCGGAACAGCCGGGCCATGACGGCCTTGCGGTGGGCGTCCAGCGCCACGGCGCCGTCGCCATCGGCGAACAGTTCGCGGGTGAAGGCATCGCCGGTGTTCTCGGCCCGCCACAGCTCCAGGAAGCGCTTGTGGAAGCCCACCCAGATCGCCTCGGCCTGGACCAGCAGCCAGCTGCGGTAGTCGGCGCGGTCATCGGTGGCCGTGGCGTGTCCCGCCTGGGCAAAATACGCCAGGAAGAAATTGGCCAGCAGGGCGCCGACATCGAAGCCCATCGGGCCGTAGAAGGCGAATTCCGGGTCGATGGCGCGGCTGTCCGCCTCGGTCACCATGATCGACCCGGTGTGCAGATCGCCATGCACCAGCGCCTCGGCCCGGGTCAGGAAGGCCCATTTCAGCTCCTGCACCGCCACCTTGGCGGCGGCGTCGGCGCGGAACTCGGCGGCGATGCCGTCCAGTTGCGGCGAGGTCCAGCGGTTCAGCTTCGCGATCCGGTAGGGATCGGTGAACACCAGGTCCTCGGTGATCCTGCACAGGGCCGTGTTGCCGCAGAACGGCGCCATCTTCGCCTTCTTCGCCGCTGCCGGGGCGTGCAGGTCGGAGGTCTTGAACAGGGTCTGGGCCAGGAACTCCGCCATATGCCCGGCCAGCAGCGGATAGCGGATGCCGGCGATCAGCCCCTTGCGCAGGATGATGTGCGGCGTCAGCCATTCCATCACGATCAGCGCCATGGCCGGGTCGAAATGGTGCAGCTTCGGTATGAGGTGGGGCACATGGCTCGCCTGCTCCGACAGCGCATGCCATTCGTACCAGGCGCGGTCCAGCGGCAGCGGCCAGCTGTCGCCGACCAGCCGGACATAGGGCAGGGCCTGCTTGACCACGAGGCCGCCGGCGGCGCCGCGGACGATGAAAACGAGGTTCAGGTTGCCGTCGCCGACCTCGGTGACCTGCCAGCCGGCCGGGTCGCCGCCCAGCGCGTCGCGGATCGCGGGCAGGCCGGCCAGATAGGGGCGGATCGACGCCTCGTCCAGCGGCCGGTAGTCCGGCCCGCCGGTCAGCCGGCTCTCCTGCGCCTCGCCCATTCGACTGCCTCCGCCCCAATCTTGCTCTTGGACGGGGCGGAGTGTCCGAAGCCGGCTCCCCCGCTGTCAAGCGCGGCCGGTTGCGGGCGCGCCCCGATCGGTGCGATGCAGGGACAAGCGAAGGGGAGGAGAGCGATGCAGACCGTTCCTCACAACCCGACCGAGGGCATCTATCCGGCGACGCCGGACTACATCCATGCGCTGGAGGTGCGGCAGCCGAACCGCATCCTCTATGTCGCCGGCACCATGGGCCTCGACGCGCAGGGCGTGCCCGGCAAGACGCTGGAGCAGCAGCTGGAGCTGATCTGGTCGAACATCCGCACGATCCTGGCCAGCGCCGGGATGACCATGCGCAACATCGTCCGGATCACCAGCTATCTGCGCGACGCGTCCTATGCCGAGGCCAACCAGGCCGCCCGCATCGCCGCGCTGGACGGCCATGTGGTGCCGACCACGGCGCTGGTGGCGCAGACGCTGTCGCCGGACTGGCTGGTGGAGATCGAGGTGATCGCCGCCGCCTGAGAGACCGTTCGGAAGCGCTACTGGCGCGGCCGTCTGATGGCGGTTTCTGCGCTTCCGGTGCTCACGGACTCAAACGTCCGTTGCGCGCCGGTTCTCGAAACCACGACCAGCCGACTCACGCCAGCGCGTTTCCAAACGGTCTCTGGGCGTCCTGCTCCTCGCGCTCGATCCGCCGCCACAGCGCCCGGATCATGTCCTTCAGCAGCAGCGCCTCCTGCCAGCGATCGGACAGCTCGGCGCCGTCCGGGCCGGTCATGGCGTATTCCTTGGGGCCGAGCTCGCACAGGAAGGTCAGGGTCGCGTCCGGCGGGGCGCGGCGGCGCCACGACCGGAAGCCGTACTCCCACCAGCCCATGAACAGGTCCAGCCAGTCGCGGTGATGCGGGAAGCTGATCTGCAGCTGGATCTGCTCCCGGCTGGCGACCCGCCCGTGAAAGGCCCAGGCGTTGTCGAGGATGCGGTGGATCAGCGCGTGGTTCTCGGCGCTGACCGGCCAGGCGAACTCCCGCCCCAGCAGGTAGTGCGACAGGTCCGCGGTCAGGCGCAGATCGGGGAAGCGATCCAGCAGGTGCAGGGTGGTGATCAGGTCCGTGGTCATCCGATCCCGATGGGTCTCGACATAGACCGGCACGCCCGCCCCCGCCGCCAGGCGCTGCCAGCCCTCGATAAAGGGGAAGCAATCCTCCAGCCGGTAGGGCCGCACATCCGGCTGCAGGTTCACATGGTCGGCCCCCAGCGCCCGCACCCGGTCGAGGATCGGGCGCAGATCCTCGACCGTGGCGGGGTAGCATTGGGCCTGCCAGGCAAGGCCGTGGTGGCGCAGGAAGCCCGTCACCTGCCGGGCATAGGCATCGTCGGCGAAGCGGACGCCCGCCCCGTCGAAGCCGGCGTCGCGGATCATGGCGAGCTTCCGGTCGAGCGGCCATTCGAAGCCGTCGGGATGGCGGCGCTCCATCGCCCAAAGCGACTGAAGGACCAGCAAGCGTTGGGCCATGGAGCGTTTCCCTTTCTGCGGGATGCGGCCGGCGCTACGCCGTCGGCCGGGCCGCGGCGGCGACGGGCGGGCGGTCCGGCCGTCTTTCGTCCGCCGTCGAATAGTCCTTCCGCAGGTCGCTCTCATGCGTCTCCGGTCCCCACCACACGGCGGCGACGGTGATCAGAGACAGCACGATGACGTAGAGTGCGACGCCCCAGGGCGCGCCGTCGAACCAGATCACCAGCATCGCCGACAGGGCAGGGGCGGGGCCGCCGGCCAGGATCGACCCCAGCTCGCGCGCGAAGGCGAAGCCGCTGAACCGCAGCCGCGGGCCGAACAGCTCGGCGAAATAGGCCGCCTGCGGCCCGAACATGGCGCCGCCGCCGATGCCCATGATCAGGACGAATGCCAGCACGATGGTGGTGGTGTCGCCGGTGTTCAGCATCATGAAGAACGGCACGGCGAAGATCGCCGAGAACAGCGCCCCGCCGATATAGACCGGCCGCCGGCCGACCTTGTCCGACAGCCAGCCGAAGAACAGGATGCCGAAGATCTCGACGAAGTTGCCGCCGAACACGCCCAGCAGCGCCACGTCGCGCGGCAGGTGCAGGGTGTTGATGATGTAGCTGAGGCCGAAGACCGGAAATAGGTAGCCCAGGCCGTTCTCGGCCATGCGCGCCCCGACCACCACCGCGAAGTTGCGCGGGTGGCGGCGCAGCGCGGCCAGGGCCGGCGCCCGGATTGGCGGCTGCTTCTCCTGCGTCTCCTCGAAGACCGGCGTCTCGCCGATCCGCATGCGGATGAACACGCCGAAGCCCAGCAGCAGCACGCTGACCAGGAACGGGATGCGCCAGCCCCAGGCCAGCAGGTCCTCATGCGGCAGCAGGGTGACCAGCCCGAACACGCCGGCGGCCAGCAGGTTGCCGACGGTCACGCCCATCGGCGCGAAGCTGCCGAAGAAGCCGCGCCGGCCTTCGGGTGCGTATTCCACCGCCAGCAATACGGCGCCGCCATATTCGGCGCCGGCCCCCAGCCCCTGCAGCAGCCGCATCAGCACCAGCAGCAGCGGCGCCCACAGCCCGATCTGGTCATAGGTCGGCAGCAGGCCGATCAGGAAGGTGCTGCCGCCCACCATCAGGATGGTGATGACCAGCACCGGCTTTCGCCCCCAGCGGTCGCCGAGATGGCCGAACAGCAGGCCGCCGAAGGGCCGGGCCAGGAAGCCCACGCCGAAGGTCGCCAGCGACACCAGCATGCCGGTGCTGGGGTCGAATTTCGGGAAGAACAGCTCGCCGAACACCAGGGCGGCGGCGGTGCCGTAGATGAAGAAATCGTACCATTCGAGCGCCGAGCCCACGGCCGCGGCGAGCATGACCGGCGTCAACGGGCGCTTCGCGCCCGCCGCCTGCGGGGTCGCATTTCCCATAAGGCGTCCTCTCCCTTGATCCGGCTTGGGCCGGTTATTGATCATTCGCGCCGCCCGGCCCCCACCCGGAGGCGGAGGCCGGGGGCCGGCTCAGGCCGCGGTCTTGCGGTCGGCGAAGTAGCGCGACTTGGCCGTGGTCTGGTTCTCGTAGATCGAGCCCTGGCGCGGCGCCGGCGGCAGCGGCATGCGCACCGGCACATCGGCCAGGCGCGGCCGGGTGGTCGGCTCGCCGGCCACGATGCGGCTGTCGAAGGCCGCCAGGTCCGGCACGCCCGACAACGGCCAGGCGTCGGACGCAGCGAACTCGTACAGCAGCAGCGCGCGCGGCTTGTCCGAGGTGTTCTGGGCCGAGCCGTGCACGGCCCGGACATGGTGGAAGCTCATCGACCCGGCGCGGCCGACCGCCGGCACGGCGCGGCTGAAGTCCAGGCCGCAGGCCTCGGGATCCATGGCGCCGCAGAAATAGCCATCGGAATGGTGGTCATAGACCGGGCCGCGATGGGTGTCGGGCAGCACCAGCATCGCCCCGTTCTCGACCGTGCAGTCGTCGAGCATGACGCCGACGGCCAGGATGTCGTCATTGGTGTGCGGGTAGAAGGCCCAGTCCTGGTGCCATTCGACCGGCGACCCGAACTGCGGCGATTTCAGGTTGATCTTCGACCCGTGCAGCCGGACCCCCGGGCCCAGCAGCGCCTGCAGGATCGACACCAGCCGGGGCGACCGGGCGATGTCCCAGAACAGCGGGTGGTGCTTGTGCGGCGTCTTGATGCGCCGGACCCGCGGCGCGTCGGCCGTATGTCCCGGCTCCAGGTCGTAGACGTCGGTGTGGGCGGTGACCGCACGCGAGCCCTCGATGAGCTCGGCGACCACCCGCCGCGCCTCGGCCAGCTGCGCCGCGTCCAGTACGTCCTCGACCACCAGCACCCCGTCCCTGCGATACGCAGCGACCTCCTCATCCTTGATCATGGCGTTTCTCCCTTGGGGTTCGGTAGCGCTACCGTGATGTGACGGTAGCGCTACCGCATGGAGTCGTCAACGCTCTCGGCCGGCTTGCAAATCGCAGCGGCTTCGCTTCAAGGTCTGCGCCATGCGAGACGAGACAGCAGCGAAGCCGGGCCGGAAGCCACGCATCGAGGATGTGGCGGCGCTGGCGGGCACCTCACCGATGACGGTGTCGCGCGCCCTGCGCGGCGAGGGGCGGGTGTCGCCGGAGACGCTGGCGCGGATCAACGCCGCGGTCGAGGCGCTGGGCTATGTGCCCAACCTGTCGGCCAGCAGCCTGGCCTCGCGCCGCAGCGGCATCCTGGCGGTGCTGGTGCCGACCATCGGCAACTCGGTCTTCTCCGAGACCGTGCGCGGCGTCGCCGATGCGGCCGAGGCGGCGGGCCTGCACCTGCTGATCGGCGACTACGCCTATTCCGACGACAAGCGCCACCAGCTGGTGCGCGCCCTGGTCGGGCGCCGGCCGGACGCGCTGGTGCTGGTCGGCGCGGTGCAGGACGAGGCGGCGCGCACGCTGCTGCGCCAGCACGGTGTACCGGTGGTCGAGACCTGGGAGCTGTCGGACGACCCGGTCGACATGGCCGTCGGCTTCTCCAATTTCGCGGCGGGCGTCGAGGTGGCGCGGCACCTGGCCGGCGGC
>NZ_JANX01000024.1 GCF_000767795.1 Inquilinus limosus MP06
GCCGTCCGGCCTGCCGGAGGGCAGCGCCGCCCTGGCCTGCATCCGGCCGCAGGCCCTGTCGCTGATCCGGCCGGGCGAAGGCCTGGCGGGCATCATCGTGGCCTGCTCGCTGCTCGGCGAGATCGAGCAGCTGACGATCCGGGCGGAGGGCATCCCCGGCCCGCTGCGCCTGCGGACGACCGGCCGGATCCAGGCGAAGCCGGGCGAAGCAGTGGCGGTGGCGGCCGATCCCGCAGGCGTCCTGGTATTCCCTGCGGAGTGAGGCGGAATGCCACTGCCGAACGAAGCGGCTTGACGGTGCGGATTCATCTATGATGGAGCAAATGCGTCTCGATTGCAGCCGATCGGCGGCGACGGGACACAGAAGGGGGTTTCGCATCATGAAGAACGTCTCCGGGTTCAAGCTGGCGCTTCTGGCCGGCGCCGCCGTGATCGGCACTGCCGGCACCGCCGCGGCCGACATCAACATCTACACGACGCGGGAGCCGGGGCTGATCCAGCCGCTGCTCGACGCCTACACCGCCAAGAGCGGCGTCAAGGTCAACACCGTGTTCCTGAAGGACGGGCTGGCCGAGCGCGTCGCCGCCGAGGGGCAGAGCTCGCCCGCCGACCTGCTGATGGCCGTCGACGCCGGCAACCTGGCCGACCTGGTGGACAAGGGCGTGACCCAGGCGATCCAGTCGGACGTGCTGGCCGCCGCGGTGCCGGCGCAGCTGCGCGACCCGAACAACCACTGGGTCTCGCTGTCGATGCGGGCCCGCGTGCTCTACGCCGCCAAGGACCTCGACATGACTGCCTTCGCCTATGAGGACCTGGCCGATCCGAAGTGGAAGGGCAAGGTCTGCATCCGCTCCGGCCAGCACCCCTACAACACCGCGCTGTTCGCGGACTACATCGCGCATTACGGGGCCGAGAAGACCGAGGCCTGGCTGACCGGCGTCAAGGCCAACCTGGCGCGCAAGGCCGGCGGCGGCGACCGCGACGTGGCCAAGGACATCCTCGGCGGCATCTGCGACATCGGCATCGCCAATTCCTACTATGTCGGGCTGATGCGCTCCGGCAAGGGCGGCGAGGAACAGGTCGCCTGGGGCAACGCGATCAAGGTGATTCTGCCGGCCTTCAAGGACGGCGGCACCCAGGTGAATGTCAGCGGCGCGGCCCTGGCCAAGCATTCGCCGAACAAGGCCGAGGCGGTGAAGCTGCTGGAATACCTCGTCTCCGACGAGGCCCAGAAGATCTACGCCGAGGCCAATTACGAGTATCCGGTGAAGGCCGGCGCCCAGGCCGACCCGATCATCGCCTCCTTCGGTGAGCTGAAGGTCGATTCAGTGCCGCTGACGGAGATCGTCAAGCACAGGAAGCAGGCCAGCGAGCTGGCCGAGAAGGTCGGCTTCGACGGCTGATGAGCGATCCGGGCGCGGCCTTGCCCGCGCCCGGCGTCGTCCGAGGATGACCCAAGCCGTCCTGCACCAGGCCCCTGCCCTGACCGTCGCCCGGCGCGCGCCGGGACGGCGCTGGCTGTCCGCCGCCGCGATCGTCGGCGGGCTGGTGGCGCTGCCGGTCCTGGCCCTGGCCTGGGAGGCGCTGCGGGGCTCCGCCGGGCTATGGCCTCATCTCCTGGCCTATGTGCTGCCGCCGGCGCTGGGCCAGACGGCCACGCTGCTGCTCGGCGTCGGCATCGTCGTCACCGTGATCGGCACCTCCGCCGCCTGGCTGGTCACGGCGTATGACTTCCCCGGCCGGCGCCAGCTGGAATGGGCGCTGCTGCTGCCGCTGGCGGTGCCGACCTACATCATCGCCTACGCCTATCTCGACATCCTCCACCCGCTCGGCGTGGTGCAGGGTGCGATCCGGGGCCTGCTGGGCTATTCCAGCCCGCGCGAGTTCCGGCTGCCCGACATCCGGTCGATGGCCGGCTGCATCATGCTGCTGGGCTTCGTGCTGTACCCCTATGTCTACATCACCACCCGGGCGATGTTCCTGACCCAAGCGGCCAACCTGGTCGAGGTGTCGCGCACGCTCGGCACCCGGCGCGGCCAGGTGTTCCGGCGGGTGGCCCTGCCGCTGGCGCGGCCCGCCATCGCCGTCGGCGTCAGCCTGGCGCTGATGGAGGCGCTGAACGACATCGGCGCGTCGGAGTTCCTCGGGGTGCGGTCGCTGACCATCTCGGTCTACACCACCTGGGTGACGCGCTCGGACCTGCCCGGCGCGGCGCAGATCGCGCTGGCCATGCTGGTCCTGGTGGTCGCACTGGTGGCGATGGAGCGCCGGGCGCGCCGCCGGCAGCGCTACTGGACCGCGGCGCAGCGTTCGCGCGCCTTCGCGCCGCATCGCCTGCCCCCCTGCCCGGCCTCGCGGCGCTGGCCGTCGGCCTGGTTCCGGTGCTGATCGGCTTCGCCGCCCCGGCGCTGTATCTCGCCGTCGAGGCCTGGAAGCGGTTCCGCTTCAACGGCGTGTCCGACCGGCTGCTGTCCGAAGCTGTCAACACCGTGGCCCTGGCCGCGATCGCGACGGCCTTGGTGCTGCTGTTCGGGGTGATCGTCGCCTATACGGCGCGGTCACGGCCCGGCCGGATCACGGCAGCGCTGCAGCGGCTCTCCACCCTCGGCTACGCCATGCCGGGCACGGTGATCGCCATCGGCATCCTGGTCCCGGTCGCCGCCCTCGACCAGGTGATCGACCGGGCCGCGGGCGCCTGGCTCGGCGTCTCCACCGGACTGCTGCTGATCGGGTCGGGCGCCGCCCTGGTCTATGCCTATGTCGCCCGCTTCCTGGCGATCTCCACCGGCGCGGTCGAGGCCGGGTTCAGCCGCATCCCGCACTCCTTCGACCAGGCGTCGCGCAGCCTGGGGCAGACGGTGACGGGCACCTTCCGGCACGTGCACCTGCCGCTGTCCAGGGCCGCGCTGGCGGCCGCCGGGCTGCTGGTGTTCGTCGACTGCATGAAGGAGCTGCCGGCGACCCTGCTGCTGCGCCCGCTCAATGTCGAGACGCTGGCGACGCATCTCTACGGCGAGGCGGCGCGCGGCACCTATGAGGAGGCGGCGATCGCCGCCCTCGCCATCGTCCTGGTCGGCATCCTGCCGGTGGTGCTGCTAGCCCGGATCGGCCGGCGCGACGCGTAGGCCGGAAGCCCCTGGCTTCAGCCGCGGCGGCGCCGGCGCCGCCCACCCTCGCCGTCACCGCCCTCGACCACCTTCGGCGCCGGCAGGTCGACCGCCGCCGCCAGGTTCGGGAAGGCGGCGGTCTTGTGCGGCAGGGCCATCGCCTCGACGAAATGCTGCTGGAACATCGGCTCGACCGCGGTCTCGATCTTCTCGACCCGGCGAACCACCTGCTCGATCTCGGCGCGGGCCGAGCGGTTGACCAGGGCGATGCGGGCGCCGGTGCCCGCGGCATTGCCGCCGGCCACCACCTTGGCCAGGTCGCAATCCGGGATCAGCCCCAGCACCATGGCGTATTTGACGTCGATATGGCTGCCGAAGGCGCCGGCCAGGGTGATGCGGTCGACATGGTCGACGCCCAGCTTGTCCATCAGCAGGCGGACGCCGGCATACAGCGCGGCCTTGGCCAGCTGGATGGCGCGGACGTCGTTCTGGGTGACGCGCAGCTCGCGCTCGCCGTCGCGGTGCAGGACATAGCTGAAGGTGCGGCCGTCGGCGACGATGCGGTCGCTGCGCGCCGCCATGGATCCGTCGATCACCCCGTCCTGGGTGATGATGCCGGCCAGGAACATCTCGGCCAGAACCTCGATGATGCCGGATCCGCAGATGCCGGTGACGCCGGTGCGCCGGACCTTCTGGGCGAAGCCCTCCTCGTCCGACCACAGATCGCTGCCGATGACGCGGAAGCGCGGCTCCAGCGTGTCGCGGTCGATCCGCACCCGCTCGATCGCCCCCGGCGCGGCCCGTTGGCCGGCGGAGATCTGCGCCCCCTCGAAGGCCGGGCCGGTGGGGCTGGAGCAGGCCAGGAGGCGATCCTTGTTGCCGAGCACGATCTCGGCATTGGTGCCGACATCGACGATCAGCCGCAGGTCGTCGGATTTGTGCGGCTCCTCTGACAGGATCACCGCCGCGGTATCGGCGCCGACATGGCCGGCGATGCAGGGCAGGACGTAGACGCGGGCGTTGGGGTGGACCTTGAGGTCGATCTCGGTGGCCCAGATGTTGATCGCCTGATCGGTGGCCAGGGCGAAGGGCGCGCCGCCCAGCTCGATCGGGTCGATGCCCAGCGCCAGGTGATGCATGATCGGGTTGCCGACCAGCGTCACCTCCAGCACGTCCTCGACCTCCAGCCCCGCCTGGGCGGTGACACGGCCGGCCAGCTCGTTCAGCGCGCCGCGCACCGCCTCGGTCAGCGCCTTGTCGCCGCCGGGGTTCAGCATGATGTAGCTGACCCGGCTCATCAGATCCTCCCCAAACCGGATCTGCGGATTCATGGCGCCGCCGGAGGCGACGACCTCGCCGGTCTCGATGTCGCAGAGATGGCAGGCAATGGTGGTGGAGCCGACGTCGTAGGCCAGGCCGTAGATCTTGTCGCGGAAGCCCGGCCAGACGGCCAGCAGGCGCTTCACCCGCTGCTCGCGCACCGCCACGGTGCAGGTCCAGCCGGCGCTCGTCTCGCTCTGGGCCCGCAACGCCTTCTGCAGCTGCTGCACCACCCGCAGGTCGCAATCCAGGCCGGTGATGCCCCATTGCTCGGCCAGCGCTTCCTCCAGCCGGCGCAGGTCGCCGGAAGGGTCGTGCATGTCGGGCTCTCGCACCTCGACATAGTAGAGCTTGACCGGCGGGTCGACCTCGATCACCCGGTGCTCGGCATCCTTGCGGACGACCTGCTTGTGCACCTGGCTCTCGGGCGGCACGTCGACCACCAGGTCGCCTTGGATCAGGGTCTGGCAGGACAGGCGCCGGCCCGGCTTCAGCCCGCGCTTCTCGGCATAGCGCAGCTCCGCCGCGCCGGTCCCGGAGGCATGGCCGGCACGGGATTCGATGCCGTGCTTGGCGAACTGGCCGTCGCCGATCTCGACCTGGCAGCGGCCGCAGATCGACCGGCCGCCGCAGACGCTGTCGACATCGACGCCGAGCGACCGCGCCGCCTGCAGCAGCGGCGTGCCCAGCGGAAAGCGGCCGCGCCGGCCCGACGGAGTGAAGACGACCAGCGCCGTCTGCGTCGCCTGGCCTGACGCCCCTGGGCCGGGCGGCTGCCCGGGATCGATCATGTTCATCGTCAACCCGTCATCCTCGCGGCACCCCGGCCGAGGTGCCGCATCGTTCCATTCCTACACCCCTGCCGCAGCGCGCCGCCTGCGTCCCTCGCGGCCGCCGCGCGCACCAGCCGCGGCCTCGGCGCCTTCCGGCGTGGGCTCGCGGAACTTGCGGATCCAGCGGGCGCAATGCGGATCGTGCCCCATCATCACATCGGCGCCGAGTACCGCCTGCAGGCTCTCCGCATGCAGCGGGTTGGTGATGGCGGAGGTCATGCCCGCGCCGATCGCCATGGTCAGGAAGGCGGCGTTCAGCCCGTGCCGGTTCGGCATGCCGAAGCTGACATTGGAGGCGCCGCAGGTGGTGTTGACCTTCAGCTCCTCGCGCAGCCGACGGACCAGGGAAAAGACCTGGCGCCCGGCGGTGTTGATGGCGCCGACCGGCATCACCAGCGGGTCGACCACAATGTCGGCGTAGGAGATGCCGTGGTCGCGCGCCCGCTCGACGATCTTCTTGGCGACGGCGAAGCGGACGTCGGGGTCCTCGGAGATGCCGGTCTCGTCGTTGGAGATGGCGACGACCGCGGCGCCGTATTTCTTCACCAGCGGCAGCACGGCCTCCAGCCGCTCCTCCTCGCCGGTCACCGAATTGACCAGGGCCTTGCCCTTGTAGACGGCGAGGCCGGCCTCCAGCGCCGCGATGATCGAGCTGTCGATCGACAGCGGCACATCGGTGATCGACTGCACCAGCTGGATGCATTCGGCCAGGATGCGTGGCTCGTCCGCCAGCGGGATGCCGGCATTGACGTCCAGCATCTGGGCCCCGGCCTCGACCTGGGCCAGCGCATCGGACTGCACCCGGCTGTAGTCGCCGGCCTTCATCTCCTCGGCCAGCAGCTTGCGGCCGGTGGGGTTGATGCGTTCGCCGATGATGACGAAGGGCCGCTCGAACCCGATGGCGATCTCCTTGGTCGCCGAGCTCACCACTGTGTCCGTCATGCCCTGTGCGCCCTCGGATGCTGGAGTTTTCTGGACGAAAGGCTAGGCGCATCGCCCGCGGCCGGATCGTCTTCCAGCGTCATCGCCTGCCGCAGGCGCGTCAGGGGCCGATACGACAGACTTTGTCAAAGCCTGTCTCTCACGGTATCCTCGCCATGATCGGGAGAGACGGCATGCATATCTCGCTGACACCCAGGCTCGAGGAACTGGTCCGGGAGAAGGTCGAATCCGGCCTCTACAACAATGCCAGCGAAGTGGTCCGCGAGGCGCTTCGCCTGATGCAGGAGCATGACGAGATCCGTCGCCTGAAGCTGGAGCGGCTGCGCGAGGAGCTGGCGAAGGGCGAGGCGGACCTGGTCGCCGGCCGGGTCACGGTTCTGGATGGCGACGACCCGCTGGACGATTTCTTCGCCCGCCTGTGAGGCAGCTGGTCGTCACCGCGGCTGCCGAAGCCGACCTTCGGGCGATCGGCCGCTTCACGGCTGAAACTTGGGGCGTGGATCAGAAGACCCGGTATCTCGCCCAGATCCGGGACCGCTTTCGCCAGATCAGGGATGCGCCGGGCCTGGGTCGGTCGCGGGACAACATCCGCCCTGGTTTTCGCAGCCTTGCCGCCGGACGGCATGTCATCTTCTATCGGGAAGCAGAGGACCTGGTCGAAATCGTCCGTGTCTTGCACGACCGGATGGATCTGCATGGCCGGCTGGCCGATCCGTGATCCCCGACGCCCTACACGCTTCCGTCTGAAAAGCGATCGAGCGACCGGCGCAGATCCTCAGCGCGATAACCGCGGCCGATGACGACGACGGCATCGTCCTCCCGGTCCGGCTGCTCGGGCAGGATCTCGGGCGACTGCACGACCCGGCGCACACTCTGCAGCAGCAGCCGGCCGGCCGGCGTCCGCACCACGCCCTTGACCCGCAGCACGTCGTCGCCCCGCGCATGCAGCAGCGCCGAGAGCCAAACGGTAAAAACGGTCCAATCGACCGCTCCGCCGATCGCCAGCCGGACCGGGAAGGCTGCCGGCGGCTCCGCCCCGTCCTCAAACGCCGGAAGGCGTTCCAGTTCCACATCCTCGGCCACCGGCAGCGCGACGGGCATTCCCTGGGCCGCCCCGCTCAGCTCGGCGCCGGGGTTGAGATGCCGCAGCGTCGCGACCAGCTTCGCCAGCGCCTCCTCCCCGGCGATGTCGGCCTTGGTGACGATCAGGCGGTCGGCCGTCTCGATCTGGCGGCGGCCGAGGCGGTCGGTGCGCAGCTGCGACAGTGCGTGCAGCGCATCGACCAGGACGACGATCTCGCTGACGACGATGTGGTGCACCAGCACCGGATCCGACCGTATGGCCGCGACGATCGGGCCGGGATCGGCCAGCCCGCTGGTCTCCAGCACGATGCGCTGCAGCGGCGGCTCACCGTTCCCGGCCCTGATCCTCTCGTCACAGATCCCTCGCAGCAGCCGCACCAGGTCGTCCCGGGCGATGCAGCAGGCGCAGCCGCCGGCCAGCACCATAAGCGACGAGGCCCCGCCCAGCAGCGCGTCGTCGACCGGCGCCTCGGCCGCCTCGTTGACGATGATGGCGGCATCCCGATAGAGCCCGGCATGAAGCTGGTGGCGCAGCCAGGTCGTCTTCCCGGCGCCCAGGAAGCCGCCCAGCACGGTCAGCCGCAGCCGGCCGTCCGCCGGGACGGTTGGTTCAGCGCCCGCCATCCCCGCCGCCGATGAAGCAAGGGTCGAGCGGATCGACCGGCCGGCCCGCCATGCGTTCGGCCGCCGCCCACAGATCCTCAAGGTCGCGCACGATCGCCTGGTGGCCGGACAGCGTCGAGATCTGGATGCCGGGCACTAGCCCGCCATCATGCGCGGTCAGGCCATAGGCCCGCAGCACGGGCTTCAGCACCTCGGCCCGCCGGAACCGGGCGCGCAGCCGGTCCGGCGCCGTGGCGGCGCCGGCCTCGGTCCAATGGCCGGGCGCCGCCGGGAAGCCGCAGCCGGAGCACATCGGCGCCTCCCGTCAGATCACCTCGGGCCGTTTGCCGCCATCGAAGGGATAGCGTCGGCGGAAATCCTCGGCGATGTCCTCGAAGGTCATCCAGCGGACACCGTCATGACCGTTGATGTGCTCGATCAGCCGCTCGAGCATCAGCAGCACCTGGGGCCGGCCGCTGACGTCGGGATGGATGGTGAAGGCGAAGACGGCATAGTCCATCTCGCGATACACCCAGTCGAACTGGTCGCGCCACATCTGCTCGATATCGCGCGGGTTGACGAAGCCGTGGCTGTTCGGCGCCTTCTTCATGAACATCATCGGCGGCAGGTCGTCGACATACCAGTTGGCGCCGATCTCGACGAGGTCGATCTCCTTGCCGTGGGTCATCGGCTTCATCCAGGCCTCGGCCGGCTTGGAGTAGTCGATCAGCGTCCATTGGTCGCCGACCCGGGCGTAGAAGGGCTGGAAGTCGCGATAGCCCTGGCTGTGGTCGTAGCGGAAGCCGTATTTCTGCAGCAGCGCGGCGGTGGAGTTCGACATCTCCCACCACGGCGCGACATAGCCCCGCGGCGCCTTGCCGGTCAGCGCCTGGATCAGCTCGATGCTCTTGACCAGCACCGCCTCTTCCTGGGCGGGGGTCATCGCGATCGGGTTCTCGTGCAGATAGCCGTGGGCGCCGATCTCATGGCCCTCATCGGCGATCCGCTTCACCTGGTCGGGGAAGGATTCGAGCGAGTGGCCCGGGATGAAGAAGCTGGTCTTCAGGTCGTATTTCTTGAACAGGCGCAGCAGGCGCAGGGTGCCGACCTCGCTGGCGAACACGCCGCGCTGGATGTCCGAGGGCGAGTCGCCGCCGCCATAGGATCCGATCCAGCCCGCCACCGAATCGATATCGGTCCCGAACGCGCAGATGATGTCCTTCTTGGCCATTCTCAGCCTCCAGTTCCGGTTCTTCCCGCCCTCCTGTCCTATCAACCCGTTCGCGGCCCGTCGACCTCCCTCAGGCCTCGATGCCGCCACGCTCCACCAGCGCCCGCAGCCGGGCGTCGTCGTACTCCGCCTCGATCTTCGCCGCCGCCGCCTCGGCCTCGGCCTGCAGGTCGTCACCGCATTCGACCGGCTCGGACTTCTTCCATTCCTCGAGATAGCTGTCGGCGTCGCGCGCCTTGCCGCGCATGGCGGCGCGGTCGATCGCGTCCTGGAAGCGCTGCGACAGCAGCACCTTGGCCTGGTCGCGCCGGCCGGCCTTGGCGGTGACCTGGCTCGGGATGTCGCGCCAGGAGACGATGATGAGCTGGGGCATGGAGAACCTGCGGAATTTCGCGGAACGCTAGCAATGCCCCGGCTGGGGCACGAGCCTGATTTGATCCGAAATGACGGCCGGGCTTCGTTCCATATCCGACAGATGCGGAGCGGGATGCGATCCACATGGGATCCCATCCAATTTGAAATCGAGCAAGAGAAATGCCATCATTGCTGGCAATGCAGTCAATGAGACAAAGATGCCCGGCAATCTGAGCATCCGGAATGTCGACGACGCCCTCATCGCACGATTGAAGCGACGGGCCGGTCGCCATGGGCGCTCGGCGGAAGCCGAGTTGCGGGAAATTCTGCGCCAAGCTTTGGCGACGGAAGATGAGCCCGACTTCGAGGAGCTCGCTGCCCAGTTCCGAGCTTTGACCGCCGGTAGACATCACACTCCGGCCGAGGAGCTTCAGCGCGAAGGCCGTGACGAACGGTGACCGACTACGTCGTCGACGCCAGCGTGATCATCAAATGGGTGGTCGGCGAACCGGAAACCGTCCAGGCACTCGCCTTGCGGCAGCATCGGCTTTCGGCCCCCGACCTTCTGGTCCCTGAATGCGCCAATATCCTCTGGAAGAAGGTCCGGCGGAATGAGATGACCGGCGATGAAGCCGTCTTCGCAGCCCGCCTGCTCGATCGAGCCGATATCGAACTGGTTCCTGCGCGGGGGCTGATGGAGGCGGCCACAAGCCTGGCGGTCGCCTTGGATCATCCGGCTTATGACTGCCTCTATCTCTCGTTGTCGGAACGCTCCGGCCGCCCGCTGGTGACGGCCGATACGAGACTCCTGAAGAAGGTGGGGACGACGCCTGCGGGGATCTATTCGGGCCGGATCATGGATCTGCGGACCATGCAGGGGCCATGAGAGGCCGGGCGACCTTCACACCGCCCCCGCAACAAAGCCGGCGAATTCGCCATAGCCGGTGAAACGGTACTCATAGGCCAGGCCCAGCCGCTCCGCCGCAGCCTGGGCCTGGGCCTGCAGCGCCGGGTCCTCGGTCTGGGCCAGATAGACCAGGCGGCGGTAGTTGCCGAAGATCATCGGCAGCAGCTCCGGATGCCGGTCCAGCCCCATGCCCTCGAGGATCAGCGCCTGGAAGTGGCGGACGAGATAGTCGGTCAGGAAGAAGCTGCCCGGCTCCTCGTCCATCAACCGGTCGAAATCGGCCGCGCCGGCGAAGAAGGCGTAGCAGTGCGGGCCGGCGACACGCTCGGCCCCCTCCTCCGCCGCCACCCGGTCGATGGCGCCGCCGCTGCCGCAATCGGCATAGGCGATGCGGATTCGGCTCCAGCCCATTGCGCGGGCGGTGCGGATGCGCCGACGCAGCCGGTCGGCGATCTGCTCGGGCCGGTTGTGCAGGATGGCGGGCAGGCAAGTGACGGCAACGCGATCCGCGATGCCGTTGGCGCGGATCACGGCCAGCGTCTCGCGCGCCAGGGCCCCGCAGGCGATCAGCAGCGTCCGGTCCGGGCCGGGGGCGACGCCGGCGACACCGAACCGCTCGAGCCTCAGGCCGTCGCGCTCTTCGCCTGGTTGTGCTTGCGCCGCATGAAGTCCTTGGCCGTCTCCACCGCCACCGCCGCGTCGCGGCAATAGGCGTCGGCGCCGATTTCCCGTGCGAATTCCTCGTTCAGGGGCGCACCGCCGACGAGCACCACGTAGTCGTCGCGGATCCCCTGCTCCTTCAACGTGTCGATCACCACCTTCATATAGGGCATTGTCGTCGTCAGCAGCGCCGACATGCCGACGATGTCGGGCTGATGCTCCTCGATCGCCTTCAGGTAGTTCTCGACCGGGTTGTTGATGCCGAGGTCGATGACCTCGAAGCCGGCTCCTTCCATCATCATCGACACCAGGTTCTTGCCGATGTCGTGGATGTCGCCCTTGACCGTGCCGATCACCATCTTGCCGACCTTGGGCGCGCCGGTCTCGGCCAAGAGCGGCCGCAGCACGCCCATGCCGCGCTTCATCGCGTTGGCGGCCAGCAGCACCTCGGGCACGAACAGGATGCCGTCGCGGAAGTCGATGCCGACGATACGCATGCCTTCGACCAGCGCCTTGGTCAGCACGTCATACGGCGTCCATTTGCGCGCGAGCAGGATGTTCACGCCCTCGACGATCTCGTCGGCGAGGCCGTCATAGAGGTCGTCCCACATCTGCTCGACGAGCTCTTCGTCGTTCAGCGCGTTCAGGTCGATATCGTCATCCGCCATGGGAACCCTCGATCGCCGGCATCATTCCTGATGAGCCATGGCTCGCATTAACCGGGATGCCGGGCCCCGCCGCTAGCCTGGAACCGACTCCGACTGCGAAGGCGGCGACACGCCGGCGCAGCCCAGCGGCATCGCGACGCTGGACACCCGAGGCCGCCCCCCGGATGATGCGTTTCCTTCCGGCCGCGCGGTGCCCATGGACCTCCAGGACTCCCTCGTCACCTTCCTCCGCCACTTCCCGCGGACGGACGACACCACCCTGATCATCCTCAAGGGCCATCTGCTGATCGAGGAGGAGGTCAACAATCTGCTGCAGGAGATGCTGCCCAACCCCGAGGCGCTGGACGGACTGCAGATCAACTTCTTCACCAAGACCCAGTTCGCCCGCGCCCTGATCAAGAACGAGACGCTGGACGGGCTGCTGGACGCGGCGGAGAAGCTGAACCGGCTGCGCAACCGGCTGGCGCACAACCTGGAGCCGGCCGGGGTCGAGGCCGCGATCCGCGACTTCGTCACCCCCGCCGACGGGCGGATCCTGGGCGGCGAGACCGCGCCGGACCAGCAGCTGAAGCGCCGCATCGCCTATCTCTGCGGCCAGCTGCTGCGCTTCCGCACCGAGTACCGCGCGGCGCGGCAGCTCCTGAAAAACCGGGTCGGCGTCGCCAAGGCGAAGCCGAAGCGGTCCTGAGGCCGGCATGCCGAACTGGCGCAACCGCGGCGGCGGCAAGCGCGACCCGGAGCGGGTCGAGCGGGCGGTGAAGGCGGACCGGCTGCGGCGGGACCGCCGGGCGATGGCCGCCCATGAGGCGGAGGAGTCCGAGCGCGCGACCCTAGCGCTCGGCCTGCTGGCCGAGGAGATCGCCGGCCGGGATGCCGGCGCGGCCGGGCAGGAAGCCGATCCCATTCCCAAACGCCGCCCGCCGCGGGATACTGGCTGAATGCGGATCGACATCTTCTTCGACGTGGTCTGCCCCTGGTGCTACATCGGCAAGCACCGGCTGCGGCGCGCCCTGGCGATGCGGCCGCTGCCGGGTCTGGAGATCCGCTGGCAGCCCTTCCAGCTGAATCCGGAGATGCCGAAGCAGGGTGTCGACCGGCAGAGCTACATGATCGCCAAGTTCGGCGGGCGCGAGCGGATGCGGCAGATCAACGCCGTGGTGGCCGAGGCCGCCGGCAAGGAAGGCCTGCCCCTGAACCAGAGCGTCATCCGCCGGACCCCGAACACGGTCGAGGCGCACCGGCTGATCCGCCATGCCGGCGAGCTGGGCGAGGCCGACCGCATGGTCGACGCGCTGTTCACCGCCTATTTCGTGCATGGCCGGGATGTCGGCAACCGCGAGATCCTGATCGACATCGCCGAAGAGCTGGGCTTCGACCGCCGCCGCATCGCCGGGGTGCTGGCCAGCGAGATCGGCGTCGCCGAGATCCAGGCGGCCGACCTGCGGGCCCGGCAGCTCGGCATCCAGGCGGTGCCCTGCTTCGTCTTCGACGGCCGCTATGCCGTCTCCGGCGCGCAGGAGCCGAGCGCCTTCCTGCCGCTGCTCGATCTCGCCCGCGAGCATGCCGTCTCCGCCCCGCTGTCGGAGCGGGCGTAGCTGTTTGATCTACCCAGCTCCATGCAGCGCCGCGCCGGCGCCATCGAGCGATCAGCGGGTGACCGCAGCGTCATCTCTCAAAGATGGCCGGATCAGCACGTCGGCCGAGATCCCCAGCCTTTCGTGCAGGCGTCGGATCATGTCGATCGACAAACCTCGCCTGCGGTTCATGACCTCCGCCACGCGCGCGCGGGTGCCGATCAGCGGTTCGAGATCCCGACGGGTCAGACCCTGCTGCTCCATTCGGAACCGAATGGCCTCGATCGGGTCCGGCGGATCCACCGGATGGTGCTGGGCCTCATAGGCATCGATCAAAGTCGCCAAGATGTCGAGGCGATCACCATCAGCCGTGCCGCTTTTGGCGCCCCAAAGGCGGCCCACCTCGGCCAAAGCCTCCTCATAATCCGCCTCGGTGCGGATCGGTCTCACCTCAGTCGCCATGCTGCACCTCCGTCGCGTCGATCTGGTCATAGGCCTTGTGGGTGCCGATCCATCTGATCCAGACAATCGTCTTCTCGAAATCGACAGATACGATCAGGCGATAATCGTTACCTTTGATGTTGAACACGATGCGCTCGGACGTCACGACGCTCGCCGTCGCATACAACCGCTTTACATCGGCGGTGCTGGCCCAACTGGCTTTGCTCACTTCATCGAACCAGGCATCCAGCGCTGCCTTCACGGCCGGCTGGGATTTCTGACCGGCGAGACTGGCGACGAATTCTCGCAGTGTCCGCCGAGCGATGACGCGCATTTCCTGAGTTTAGTGCGATCCCAATATGGGAGCAGGCATCGACCTACCCCGCCGCCAGATCGGCCAGGCGCTGCACCAGCTTGCGGGCGCCGCTCACCCGGTCCTGCGGCGTTTCCCAGCCGCGGGCATAGACCAGCTTCTGGTCCGGCCGTACCTTGATCGCCCCCGCCATCTTCTGGATGAAGCCGATCAGCTTGTCCGGCCGGGCGAACTGGTTGTCGCGGAAGCCGATCACCGCGCCCTTCGGCCCGGCGTCCAGCCGCTCGACCCCGGCGGTGCGGCACAGCCGCTTGATCGCCACCAGCTCCAGCAGGTTCTCGACCTCCTCCGGCAGCGCGCCGAAGCGGTCGATCAGCTCGGCGGCAAAGCCGTCCAGCTCGGCCTGGCCCTCCAGCGCCGAGATCCGCCGGTAGAGGTCGAGGCGGATCTGCAGGTCGGCGACATAGGTCTCCGGGATCAGCACCGGCACGCCCAGATTGATCTGCGGCGTCCAACTCTCGGCCGCCTCCTCGCCAGTGCCGACACCGGCCCGGGCGGCCTGCACCGCCTCCTCCAGCATCTGCTGGTACAGCTCGGCCCCGACCTCGCGGATATGGCCCGACTGCTCCTCGCCCAGCAGGTTGCCGGCGCCGCGGATGTCCATGTCGTGGCTGGCGAGCGTGAAGCCGGCGCCCAGCGTGTCCAGCGTCTCGATCACATGCAGCCGCTGCTGCGCCGTCTTGCTCAGCGGCTTGCGCGGCGCATAGGTGAGATAGGCGTAGCCGCGCAGCTTCGACCGGCCGATGCGGCCGCGCAGCTGGTACAGCTGGGCCAGGCCGAACAGGTCGGCGCGGTGGATCACCATCGTGTTGGCCGACGGCACGTCGAGGCCGGATTCGACGATCGCGGTCGCCAGCAGCACGTCGAACTGCCCATCGTAGAAGGCGCTCATCACCTCCTCGAGCTGCGTCGCCGGCATCTGGCCGTGGGCGACGGCGATCTTCACCTCCGGCACCAGCTCCTGCAGGGTCTGGTGCACCTCGGCCAGGTCCTCGATCCGCGGGCAGACATAGTAGGTCTGGCCGCCGCGGAAATGCTCGCGCATCACCGCCTCGCGGATGATCACCGGGTCGAAGGGCAGCACGAAGGTTCGCACCGCCAGCCGGTCGATCGGCGGGGTGGTGATCAGCGACAGCTCGCGCACGCCGGACAGCGACATCTGCAGCGTGCGCGGGATCGGCGTGGCCGTCAGCGTCAGCACATGCACGTCCTCGCGCAGGGCCTTCAGCTTCTCCTTCTGCTTCACGCCGAAATGCTGCTCCTCATCGACGATGACGAGGCCGAGATTCTTGAACGACACCTGCTTCGACAGGATGGCGTGGGTGCCGACGACGATGTCCATGGTGCCGGCCGCCAGCTCGTCCCGCACCAGCTTGGCCTCCTTCGGCGTGACCATGCGCGACAGCTGGGCGACGCGCAGCGGCAGGCCCTTGAAGCGCTCGGAGAAGGTGCGGAAATGCTGGCGGGCCAGCAGCGTGGTCGGCACCACCACCGCCACCTGCACGCCATTGGCGGCGGCGGCGAAGGCGGCGCGCAGCGCCACCTCGGTCTTGCCGAAGCCGACATCGCCGCAGACCAGCCGGTCCATCGGCCGGCCCGCCTGCAGGTCGTCCAGCACCTCGTCGATGGCGCGCTGCTGGTCCTCGGTCTCGGCATAGGGGAAGCGGGCCGCGAACTCCTCGTACAGCCCCTCGGGCGGCGGCAGCGACGCGGTGGTGCGAAGGGCACGGGCGGCGGCGATCCGCATCAGCTCCTCCGCCATGTCCTTCAGCCGCTTCTTGACCCGGGCCTTGCGTGCCTGCCAGCCGGCGCCGCCCAGCTTGTCCAGCTGCACGGCCATGTCGCCGGAGCCGTAGCGGGACAGCACCTCGATGTTCTCGACCGGGACGAACAGCTTGTCGCCGCCCTCATAGACGATGCGCAGGCAGTCATGCGCCGCGCCGCCGACGGTCAGCGTCTCCAGCCCCTCATAGCGGCCAATGCCATGGTCCTGGTGGACCACGATGTCGCCCGCCGCCAGGGCCGAGACCTCGGCGATGAACTGCTCGGACTTGCGGCGTTTCTTCTGCGGCCGGGTCAGCCGGTCGCCGAGGATGTCCTGCTCAGTGACGACGGCGAGGTCCGGTGCGGCGAAGCCGTGCTCCAGCGGCAGCACCACCATGACGGCGCTGGCCGGGTGGGCCTTCTCCACCCCCGCCCAATTCTCGGCCACGGCGAAGTCGGCGCGGCCCTGCTCCGACAGCATCGACCGCAGCCGGTCGCGGGCGCCGGTGGTGTAGCCGGCGACCAGCACCCGCTTGCCGGCGGCCTTCAGCTCGCCGATGTGATTGCGCACCGCGGCGTAGAGGTTGACCTCCGGATTGGCACGGGCCTCCGCGAAGTCGTGGCCGCGGCGGCCGCCGGCATCGGCGCCGCCCTCTGGCGGGGCGAAGGGCGAGAAATCCGCCACCGGCCGGTCGGCCAGGCAGGTCTCCCACTCCGCCGCGTCGAGATACAGCCGTTCGGGCGGGATCGGGCGGTAGGGCGGCGTCTTGGCCTTCTTTTGCGCCGCCTGGTGGGTCAGCCGCGCCTCGTAGAAATCGGCGATCTGGGCCAGGCGCTGGTCGCGCGCCTGCTCCAGCTGATAGTCGAGCGTGACCGACGCCTCGGGCAGGTAATCGAAGACCGTGTCGAGATGTTCGTGGAACAGCGGCAGCCAGTGCTCCATGCCGGCCTGCTTGCGGCCGGCCGACACCGCCTCGTACAGCGGGTCGTCGTCATTGATGGCGCCGAACAGCTCGCGATAGCCGCTGCGGAAGCGGGCGATCGAGGCGGGGTCGAGGAACACCTCGCCCATCGGCTTCAGCGTGATCCGGTCGACCTCGCCGGTCGTGCGCTGCGACATCGGGTCGAAGCGGCGGATCTTCTCCAACTCGTCGCCGAACAGGTCGAGGCGCAGCGGCTCCTCCGTCCCCGGCGGGAACAGGTCGACGATGCCGCCGCGGATGGCGAACTCCCCCGGCTCGCGCACGGTCTGGGCGCGGACATAGCCGTTGCGGGCCAGGAAGCCCTGCAGGCCTTCCAGGTCCACCCGCTGCCCCGGCGCGATCGACAGGCTGGCCTCGGCGAAGGCGTCGCGCGGCGGCACGCGCTGCATCGCGGCGCCGATCGTGGTCAGCACGACGAAGGGCCGGCCGGGCTCGCGCGCCGCCAGCAGGCGGGTCAGCGCCTCGACGCGCTCCGCCACCGTCTCCGGATTCGGCGAGACGCGATCATAGGGCAGGCAGTCCCAGGGCGGCAGCACCACGACCGGCAGGTCGGGCGCAAAGAAGGCCAGTGCCCCCTCCAGCGCCGGCAGCCGGGCATCGTCGCTGGCGATATGCAGCAGGCCCTTGTCGCCGGCCTTGCGCGCCAGCTCGGCGATCAGCCGCGCATCCTGGCCCTGGGGCACGCCGCCGATGGTGCGGTGGCGTGCCGAGGCCCGCGCGGTGGCGGGTTCGGCCAGCACGCTCATCCGCGCCCTCGCGCCCGCGCGTAGTCGATCAGGAGCCGCATGACATCGCTGTCGGAGTCGGCCGGGACCGGCACGCGCTCGGTCACCCAGTCCCACAGGTCGGGGTCGTTGTTCTCCAGCAGCTCGCCATAGCGGGCCAGCTGGGCGGCATCAAGGCCGTCCAGCGTCGCGTCGGCGAAGCCGCCGAGCAGCAGGTCGGCTTCACGGGTGCCGCGGTGCCAGCTGCGGAAGCGCAGGCGGCGGCGCAGCGGTGCTGCGGCATCGCTATCGATCTGCTTTGTCATTAGCTTAAGGTGCGTGTCCACGTGAGCCCCATATAGACCCGAGCCTTGCGTCCGCAAATCCTCTTCCCGCTCTTTGCTGCCATCGAATCCCTGCACGGCATCGGCCCGAAGACCGCGCGGCTGGTCGAAAGGCTGGCCGGGCCGAAGGCGCTGGACCTGCTGTGGCACCTGCCGAGCGGCGTGGTCGACCGGCGCAAGCTGGTCAGCCTGCGCGACGCCCGGCCGGGCGGCATCGTCACCCTGACGCTGCAGATCGATGGCCATATCCGCGGCTCCTCCGCCCGCGCGCCGCACCGGGTCCGCGCCTCGGACCCGACCGGGACGATCGACCTGGTCTTCTTCCACGCCCGGCCCGACTGGCTGCAGACCACCTTCCCGATCGGCCAGACCCGGATCGTGTCCGGTCGGATCGAGCAGTTCCAGGGCGGTCTGCAGATGCCGCACCCCGACCGGGTCGGCACCCTGGAGGAGCGCGAGGAGATCGCCATCGTCGAGCCGATCTATCCGCTGACTGCGGGCCTGCAGCCGCGCACCCTGGCCAAGGTGATCGCCGATGCCGTCGCCCGCGCGCCGGAACTGCCGGAATGGCAGGACACCGCCTGGCTGCAACGGCGCGGCTGGACGGGCTGGCAGGCGTCGCTGCGCCGCGCCCATGCGCCGGAGGACGGGGCCGACCTGCTGCCCGACGCGCCGGCGCGGCAGCGCCTGGCCTATGACGAGCTGCTGGCCAACCAGCTGGCCTTGGCGCTGTTCCGCCGCTCCACCGCAGCGCCCCGGCGGCCGACCACCGGCGACGGGTCGCTGCGGCAGAAGGTCGAATCCGCCCTGCCCTTCGCCCTGACCAACGCCCAGCGCCTGGCCCTGGCCGAGATCTATGCCGACATGGCGGCGCCGAACCGGATGCTGCGGCTGCTGCAGGGCGATGTCGGCAGCGGCAAGACCGTCGTGGCCCTGCTGGCGATGCTGGCGGCGGTGGAGGATGGCCGCCAGGCGGCGCTGCTGGCCCCGACCGAGATCCTGGCCCGGCAGCACCGCGAGACGCTGGCGGCGCTGCTGCAGCCGGTGGGGCTGGAGCCGGGCCTGCTGACCGGCCGGGACAAGGGCAAGGCGCGGAAGGAGACCCTGGCCGGGCTGGCCGACGGATCGATCCGCATCGCCGTCGGCACCCACGCGCTGTTCCAGGAGAGCGTGGAGTTCGCCGACCTGGCCGTAGCGGTGATCGACGAGCAGCACCGCTTCGGCGTGCACCAGCGCCTCCAGCTCTCGGCCAAGGGCGAAGGCGTCGACGTGCTGGTGATGACCGCGACGCCGATCCCACGGACGCTGCAGCTGACCGCCTACGGCGACATGGAGGTGTCGAAGCTGACCGAGAAGCCGCCGGGGCGAACCCCGGTGGACACCCGCGCCGTCTCGGCCGAGCGGATCGACGAGGTGGTGGCCGGGATCGGCCGGCACCTGGCCGGCGGCGGCAAGGCCTATTGGGTCTGCCCGCTGGTCGAGGAATCGGAGACCAGCGACCTGGCCGCCGCGACCGACCGCTTCGAGGATCTGCGCCGCATGTTCGGCGAGAAGGTCGGCCTCGTGCACGGCAAGATGAAGCCCGCGGAGAAGGACGCGGTGATGGCCGGCTTCGCCGAGGGCGGCATCGACCTGCTGATCGCCACCACCGTGATCGAGGTCGGGGTCAACGTGCCGTCGGCCACCGTGATGGTGATCGAGCATGCCGAGCGCTTCGGCCTGGCCCAGCTGCACCAGCTGCGCGGCCGGGTCGGCCGCGGCGACGCTGCGTCGCGCTGCATCCTGCTGTACTCGCCGCCCCTTTCGGAGACGTCGCGGCAGCGGCTGGCGACGATCCGCGAGACCGAGGACGGGTTCCGCATCGCCGAGGAGGATCTGCGCCTGCGCGGCGCCGGGGAGGTGCTGGGCACGCGGCAGAGCGGCCTGCCGGAGTTCCGGGTCGCGGATATCGATTCCCAGGGCGACCTGCTGGCCGTGGCGAAGGACGATGTCGCGCTGATCCTGAACAAGGACCCGGAGCTGGAGGGGCCACGCGGCCAGGCGCTGCGCACCCTGCTGTACCTGTTCGAGCACGACAGCAGCGCGAAATATCTGCGGGCAGGATAGCGGTCCCGGAAGCGCCTGCGGTTTAGGCTCGTCGTCCGCGCTGAAATGTCGGACGATACCCTTTCATAACCGATCGCATCTGCAAGCCCGACGACGATCGGGCGGGATGCGCGGAGCCGAGAAGGGGAACCGCCATGACCGATATCGCCCAGGGGCGAACCGCAGACATCGATGATCCCTATCACCTCACGCCCGAAGGCGTGCGCGAGCCGCCCACCGGCTGGGCCGGCAGCCTGAGGCATCTCGGGCCCGGGCTGATCCTGTCGGCCTCGATCGTCGGGTCGGGCGAGCTGATCGCCACCACCACGCTCGGCGCCCAGGTCGGCTTCGCCCTGCTGTGGATGGTGATCTTCTCGACCTTCGTGAAGGTGGCCGTGCAGGTCGAGCTGGCGCGCTGGACCATCTCCACCGGCCAACCGGCCCTGACCGGCTACAACAAGGTGCCGCCGGCCGTCGGACGCCTCGGCTGGGTCAACCTGCTCTGGGCGATCATGGCGCTGTCGAAAATCCTGCAGGTCGGCGGCGTGATGGGCGGCACCGCCCTGGCCTTCTCGATCCTGCTGCCGCTGGGCGGGCCGCCGCTCGGCGCCGTCTCGCTCGGGATCTGGACCGCGCTGCTGGCCTGCATTTCGATCGCCCTGCTCTATTCCAACAACTACAGCCTGATCGAGCGCGGCGCGGTGCTGCTGGTCGTCGTGTTCTCCTTCGTCACCGTGGCGATCGCGCTCGGCCTGCCCTTCACGCCCTATCCCTACGCCCTGGACGATCTGGCGACCGGGCTGGCCCTCACCATCCCGGCCGGGGCCGTGGGCGCGGCCATCGCGATGTTCGGCATCACCGGCGTCGGCGCCGACGAGCTGACCTTCTACACCTATTGGTGCGTCGAGAAGGGCTATGCCCGGTCGGTCGGCCCCAATGACGGCAGCGAGGCCTGGAAGCGCCGCGCCCGCGGCTGGATCAGCGTGATGTACAAGGACGCCTTCCTGTCCTGGTGCATCTACACCTTCTCGACCATCGCCTTCTACATCATGGGCGCCGCGGTGCTGAACCGGCAGGGGCTGGTGCCGGCGGGAAACGAGATGATCACCACGGTCTCCCGCATGTACACCGACACGCTGGGGGAATGGGCAGGGGTGCTGTTCCTGATCGGGGCGATCGCGGTGCTGGGCTCGACCCTGTGGGCTTCGATCCCGAGCTGGTCGCGCATGTATGTCAACCTGCTTGCCGTCATGGGCGCGGTGGACTGGCACGACACCCGGCAACGGACCCGCTGGATCCGCATCTTCACTGTGGCGCTGCCGATCGTCTGGGGTCTGGCCTACATGACCGTGCAGTCGCCGGTGCTGATGATCCAGATCGGCGGCGTGGCAACCGGCATCTTCCTGCTCGCCGCGGTCGTGGCGGTCTGGTACCTGCGCCGCTCCGAGACCGATCCCGACCTCTATGGCGGGACAGCGTTCAATGCCTTGCTGGTGATCAGCAGCATCGCGATCGTGCTGCTGGGCCTCTACACCGGCGCCAATGTGCTTGGGATCAAGCTGGCCTGAGGATGGTCGGACGGGGCGCGGCGAACCGCGCCCCGCTCCGGATCAGAAGTTCAGGATGGTGCCGACGCTGAGCGACGAGGTCTCGAAATCCGAGCCCTGGCGGAACTCGTCCTTCTCGTAGCGGAGCTCGCTGAACACATCGAGACCCGGCGCGAAGTTGTAGACCAGCGTGCCGATCACGTTGTGGCTGGTCTTCAGGTCCTGGCCGTCGGTGAAGGTCGAGTTCAGGCTGCTGTTCTTTTCCGCCGTCGTGTAGGCATAGCCGATCGACGCCAGCCACGGGCCGGTGGTGTAGGACAGGTCGCCGACGATCGAGTCGATCGCCTTGTCCGCCCGGAACGTGCTGGAGAAATGGGTCCAGCTGGCGCTGGCCCAGATGCCGTTGGCGAAGCCGACCTGGCCGGCCAGGTAGTAGGCCTCGAGGTCGTGATTGGCGCCGACGCCGTTGCCGTTATAGGCCATGCCGGCGAAACGCACCGCAGTACCGTCGAAGGTCTGCTGGTAGTCGATGCCGCCGCCGATGACGTTCTCGTAGATCGTGCTGCTGTCGTTGATCAGGTCGTTGCGGCCGCCGTTGCCGGCATGGCCGTTGCCGCCGACCACCGGCGTGAAGTCGACGCCGAAGGACAGGCCCGCGAAGCTCGGCGAGGTGTACTTGACCTTGGTGTCCTTGGTGTTGATGCCGCCGAACTGCTGGTACGGCGCCACGGCGAAGAACGCGTCGCTGCCGCCGATCCAGGTGCCGGGGCTGCGGAAGCCGTTGCCCCAGTCGGTGTCGAGGCCGAACTTGCTGCCCAGCGTCTGCTGCGCGTAGACGTGGAAATCCTCCGCGATATACGGCGCATCGCCGAGGGTCACCGTACCGAAGCCGCCCTTCACATAGACATAGGTGCGGTCGACGGTGACGTTGTTCTTCCGGTCGACATTGTTGAACCGGATACGGGCGCCGTATTCCAGGCCGGAATCGGTGACGTTCTTGACATCGAACTGCAGCCGCGCCCCCGACTCGAAATCGTAGTCGCGATCGATGTCCTGGCTGCGGTTGTCGTTGAACAGGACGCCGGCCAGGAAGCCGATGCGGCCCGAGAGCTTGAGCTGCAGGCCCGAGGTCACGTCCGCGTCCGCCGCATGGGCGGCGCCCGTCGCCAGGGCAGCCGCCAGCGCGGCCCCGCAGAGTAAGCGCTTCTTCATAGGAACCTCTGATCGCAAGCGATCGTTTCGGGAATTCGCGGGGAACTTGCCGTCGGCAACACCTAAAACCAAGTGAAAACAAGGCAGTAACAAATAAGTCATATTATTTAGTGCAAATCTGCAACAGCCGCGGGCCAACAGCATCCGCGATCGCTCGCGATCCCGACAACCTTGCGCGATACCGGCGATCAGCCCAGGAAGGGGTGATGGAACGCTTCGACCCGCTCGGCGACGGCCCCGACTTCATTCCACGGCCGCACCAGATCGCGGCGCGCGACGCCATTCTCGCCGCCCGGTCGGCGGGACGCCCCGGCTTCCTGCTGGGTGACCTGACGGGTCTGGGCAAGACCCTGTCCGCCTGGCTGGCCGTCGCCGCGATGCCGGAGGACGAGGTGCTGGTGATCTGCCCGAAGGGCGCCGTGCCGCAATGGCGCCGGACCATCGCCCGCTCCGGCACCGCGGCGAAGCGGGTGACGCTGATCAATTTCGAGAAGACAAAGTCGCTGCTGGCGCCGCCCCCGGTCAGCACCAAGCGGTCGACCCGCGCGAAGAACAACGAGCTGGCGAAGCATGGCACGCCGAAGCGGACCTGGCCGATCGTGGTGATCGACGAGGCCCACCGCATCCGGAACCCGAACTCGCAGCAGGGACTGGTCTGCCGGCAGATGGCCGCGGCCGCCGCCTTCACCATCTATATGAGCGCCACGGCCGGCCAGGCCCCGCACGAGCTGTCCTATCTCGGTCGGCTGCTGGCCGAGGCGGCCGGCAGCGGCGCCGGAGACCTCGACGGGTTCCGCGCCCTGATGAAGCGGCTGCGCATCGGCCGCCCCAAGGGCCGCTGGAAGAACTGGAGCTGGGAGCCGAACCCGGAGGACCGCCGGGTGATGGCGGACCTCCTCTACAAGGGTCCCAAAGCGATCGGCCTGCGCCGCCGGCCCGAGGACATCGCCGGC
>NZ_JANX01000025.1 GCF_000767795.1 Inquilinus limosus MP06
GCGGGCCGTCTTCGTCGATGGCCGCCTGTCCATGCGCGACGGCGAGGTCGCGGCATCGACATGAAAGCGGCCCGCCGCCGGGCGCAGCTTCAGTTCGACGGGCTGGTCGCGAAATATCCGCAGCGCAGCTGGGGCCACCCGCCGGTCTCGGACATCTTCCCGCCCAGCTATCCGATCGAGGGGGACGCGAATGGTTGATGCCCCAATGGTTGAGGCTGGCGAGACGCCCGTCCTCGAGGTCCGCGGCCTGAGGGTGGAGTTCCCGAGCCGCCGCGGCGTGGCCACGGCGCTGTCCGATGTCAGCCTGTCGATCCGGCCGGGCGAGATCCTGGGCGTGGTCGGCGAATCCGGCGCGGGCAAGTCGATGACCGGCCTGGCGATCCAGGGGCTGCTCGATCGGCCCGGCCGCATCGCCGCGGGCGAGATCCACCTCGCCGGCCGACGCATCGACACTCTCGACGACCGCGGCATGCAGGCCATCCGGGGGCGGGAGATCGGCGCGATCTTCCAGGACCCGCTGACCTCGCTGAACCCGCTGTTCACCGTCGGCGCGCAGCTGGTCGAGACCATCCGCCTGCATCTCGGGCTCGGCCGGGCCGAGGCGCGGGCCCGCGCAGTGGCGCTGCTCCGGGATGTCGGCATCCCGTCGCCGGAGGAACGGGTGAACCACTATCCGCACCAGTTTTCCGGCGGCATGCGCCAGCGCGTGGTCATCGCCCTGGCCCTGGCGGCCTCGCCGAAGCTGGTGATCGCGGACGAGCCGACGACGGCGCTGGACGTCTCGATCCAGGCGCAGATCACCGCGCTGCTGCGCCGGCTGTGCAAGGAGAAGCGCACCGCCGTGATGCTGGTGACCCATGACATGGGCGTGATCGCCGAGACCGCGGACAGGATCGCCGTGATGTATGCGGGCCGGCTGGTCGAGATCGGGCCGGTCGACCAGGTGCTGCAGGCCCCGACCCACCCCTATACCCGCGGCCTGATGGCCTCGATCCCGGCGCTCGGGGTCCGGGTCGAGCGGCTGAACCAGATCGACGGGGCGATGCCGCGGCTGGACGCGATCCCGCCCGGCTGCGCCTTCAACCCGCGCTGCCGGTCGGCCGGGCCGCGCTGCCGGCGCGAGCGGCCGGAGATGAGCCCGGCGGGGCAGGGCGCCAGCGCCTGCTGGCTGAACGCAGGAGGCACCGCATGATTGCCGCCCAAGCCGCCGTGCCCGCGCTGCGCGTCGAGCATCTGGTCAAGACCTTCGACGTCTCCCCGCCCTGGCTGAGCCGGATGATCGAGCGCAGGCCGCGGCAGATCCTGCGCGCGGTCGACGATGTCAGCTTCGACACGCCGATGGGCGGCTGCCTCAGCCTGGTCGGGGAAAGCGGCTGCGGCAAGTCGACCGTCGCGCGGCTGGTCACCGGCCTGCACAGGCCCAGCAGCGGCGAGATGCGCTTCGCGCCCGGGCCGGACGGCGCGCCTCTGTCGGCGCAGATGATCTTCCAGGACCCCTACGCGTCGCTGAACCCGCGTTGGCGGGTGCGCAGCATCATCGCCGAGCCGCTGCGGGAATTGAAGCTGCGCAGCTCGGCCGCCGAGATCACGGAGCGGGTGGAGGAGCTGCTCCTCACCGTCGGCCTCTCGGCGTCGGACGGCGCCAAGTTCCCGCACGAGTTCTCGGGCGGGCAGCGGCAGCGCATCTCGATCGCGCGGGCGCTGGCGAGCGAGCCGCGCTTCCTGGTGTGCGACGAGCCGACTTCGGCGCTCGACGTTTCGGTGCAGGCCCAGGTGCTGAACCTGATGCGCCGGCTGCAGGATCAGCTGGGGCTGACCTACCTGTTCATCAGCCACGACCTCAGCGTCGTCCGCCACATGTCGGACCGGATTGCGGTGATGTATCTCGGCCGCATCGTCGAGGAGGGCGACACCGAGGCGCTGTTCGCCCGGCCGCGCCACCCTTACACCCGGCTGCTGCTGGAGACGATCCCGAACATCGCGCAGCCGCACCGCGACCGGGAGGTCGTGGCCGGCGAGGTGCCGAGCCCGCTCAAGCCCCCCTCCGGCTGCACGTTCCATCCCCGCTGTCCCTTCGCCACCGCGCGCTGCGCGGCGGAGATACCGGAGATGCGGACTCTCGCCGACGGCACGCGCATCGCCTGCCACCTGGCGGAGGACTGACGATGGTCGCGGCGATGCTAAGCCAGGGCGGCCTTCAGGTCGTGCGACAGGTCGCGGACGTCGCGGAGATCCAGCTCCGACTCCACATGCTCCAGATGATGGTCCATCAACCGGATGGCGGCTTCGACATCGCCGGCGGCCAGCGCCTCGACGATCTCGGCATGCTCGTCCGGCCCGCAGTTGAAGCGCGCGGTGTTGCGGTAGACGGCGGTGATCAGGGAGGTGCGCGAGATCAGGTCCCGCATCATCCCGAACAGGAAGTCGGACCCGGAGAGTTCGGCGATCAGGAGATGGAAGCCGCCGGACAGCCGGATGATGTCGGTGGTGGCGTCGTTGGCGTTGGCCGCCCGCTCACGGACGACATGCGCGCGCAGCCTTTCCAGGCCGTCTGCCGAGATCGCGCCGCCAAGCCGCTGGATGGCGCAACGCTCGACCGAGCGGCGGACGAAGAAGACGTCCCGCGCCTCGTCGGCCGAGGGCTGGCACACGAAGGCGCCGCGGTTCGGGATGATGGTCACCAGGCCCTCGCGCTCCAGCGCGACCAGCGCCTGGCGGATGCGGGCCCGGCTGACGTCGAAGATCTCGGCCAGCTGGCCTTCCTTCAGCTGGACGCCCGGCCGCAGCCGGCGCTCTGCGATCGAAAGCCACACCCTTTCGATGATCTGCTGCGTCGAGACGCCTGCCTGCTCGGTCATGCCCTGGTCCCCGCCGCCGTGACGGACATCGCCATCCGCCGTCAGGAGCCGGGTCCGGACGGCATGGCGGCCTAAGTTGTAAACAATAATTGCGAATATTGTAGGCAATCCATGGAAGATCAAGCGGAGAGTGCGTTGGAGTTCGATTTCACCGCGCTGGAGCCGGACAGCCGCTATCGCCTGCTGACCAACTTCGTCGGTCCGCGACCGATCGCACTGGTGACGACTAGGTCCGCCGGCGGCCGCAGCAACGCCGCGCCGATGAGCTTCTTCAACGTGTTCTCGCACGAGCCGCCGATCGTCGTCCTCGGCATCCAGCCGCGTCCGTCGGGGCAGGAGAAGGACACGGTCGCCAACATCCGCCGCACCGGGGAATTCGCGGTCAGCATGGTCGACATGGCGCTGGCGCAGCAGATGCTGGTCTGCGGCCTGGCCTTCGACAGCGATGTCGACGAGCTGGAGATGGCGCGGCTGCCGGCCACGTCCTGCGCCCGGATCGATGTCGAGCGCATCGCCAGCTCCCCCTGCACCTTCGAATGCCGGGTTGAGCGGCTGATCGAATATCCGCGGCGCGTGCTGGTGCTGGGCGAGGTGGTGCACATGCATGTCCGCCGCGACTGCCTCGACGCCGCCGGCCGCTACGTCAACCCCGAGACCTACCAGCCGATCGCCCGGCTGCATGCCGACAACTACATCACCTCCGACCGCCAGTTCGTGCTCAAGGCCCCCGCCATCGCGGATGTCCTCAAGGCATCGGGGCGCGCGGAATAAGGAACGGCCGCCTTGCATATCCGCCTGATCAATCCGAACTCGACGGCCTCGATGACGGCCCAGGCCCTGGAGAGCGCCCTGCGGGTGGCGCAGCCGGGGACGCGGGTGACCGCCGTGAATCCGGCCGGCACGCCGGTCAGCATCGAAGGCGGCGCGGACGAGGCGCTGGCGGTGCCGGCGCTGCTGTCCGAGATCCGGACCGGCGAAGGCGAGGGGGTCGACGCCTATGTCATTGCCTGCTTCGACGACCCCGGCCTGCATGCGGCGCGGGAGGTGGCGGCGGGCCCCGTCATCGGCATCTGCCAGGCGGCGGTGCAGGTGGCCATGACCATCGCCCGCCGCTTCTCGGTGGTCACGACGCTGCCGCGGTCCGTTCCCATCATCGAGGACATCGTGCAGGCCTATGGCGCCGGGCATCACTGCCGGGCGGTGCGGTCGATCAACCTGCCGGTGCTGGGGCTGGAGGAGGAGCCGGAGCTGGCCGAGCGCCTGCTGATCGACGAGATCGGGCGCGCCAGGCGGGAGGACCGGGCTGAGGCCATCATCCTCGGCTGCGCCGGCATGTCACGGCTGTGCGAGCGGCTGACCGCCGCGACGGGCGTGCCGGTCATCGACGGCGTCACCGCGGCGCTGAAATTCGCCGAGGCGCTGGTCGGCGCCGGCTACGCCACGTCCAAGGTCAACGCCTACGACTATCCGCGGCAGAAGGGGCCGGCCACCCTGACGGCGGGCGCGGCTCAGCCGGCCCTGCCGAGATAGGCCGCCAGCGCCTCGCCGAAGCGCCGCACCTCGGCGACCGTGTTGTAGTGGACCATGGAGACGCGCAGCGCGCCGGTGGCTATCGGCAGGCCCAGCCGCTGCATCAGCCGCGGCGCGTACATGTGGCCGTCGCGGATGCCGATGCCGGCATCCGACATCGCGTCGGCAATCGCCTGGGGCGACCGGCCGAGGATGTTGAAGCAGATCGTCGGTACGCGCCCGTCCACCCGGTTCTCGTCGGCGATGCCGTAGATGGTGGCGCCGCAGGCCTTCAGCTGGCGCAGCATCTCACGCGACAGCCCGGCCTCATAGGCCCGGATGGCGGCCATGGCCGCGACGATGTCGTCGCGGCGGGATCCGTTCGACGGCCAGGTGAAGCCGCGGCCGAGTGCCTCGAGATATCGCACCGAGGCGTCCATGCCGGCGACGTTCTCATAGACGAAGGTGCCGGCCTCGACCTTGTAAGGCGGCTCGTCCGGGATGAAGTCCTCGCGGAAGGTCGGCAGCCGCTTCAGCGCGTCGAAGCGGCCCCACAGGAAGCCCATATGCGGCGAGAAGTTCTTGTAGCCGGAGCAGACCAGGTAGTCGCAGCCCCATTCCTGCACGTCGATCAGCCCGTGCGGGCCGTAATGGACGCAGTCGACGAAGACCTCGGCCCCGACGGCCCGCGCGGCCTTCGACACCGCGGCGATGTCGACGATGGTGCCGATCGAATGGGCGGTGGCGGTGCAGGCCACGAGGCGCGTGCGCGGCGACAGCAGCGGCACCAGGTCCTCGACATGCAGCGTGCCGTCCTCGCGCATCCGCCACCAGGCGAACTTGGCCCCGGCGCTCTCCAGCGCCAGCCAGGTGGCGATGTTGGCGTCGTGGTCCATGTCGGTGACCACGATCTCGTCGCGCTCGCCCAGCGTCTGGCCGATGCCGAGGCTGACCAGCCGGATGAACGACGTCGCGTTCATGCCGAAGCAGATCTCGGCCGGTTGGTACGCGTTGACCAGCAGCGCGACGCTCTCCCGCGCTTCGGCCACCGCTCGGTCGACCGCACGGCTCTTGTCGTAGCGGCCGCCGCGCTGGACGTTGTGGTCGACCAGGTGGCGGGTGACGGCGTCCAGCACGCTCTGCGGGATCTGCGCGCCGCCGGCATTGTCGAGGAAGATGAAGTCGTCGGCCTTGTCCTTCTGCAGCGCCGGGAACTGGGCCCGCACCGCGTCGATCGGGAAGGGGCGGCCGGCGGTCGGTGCCTGGGTCACGGGATGTCTCCTGCAAGAGCCTGAGTCAGGATCGGCCGGCGCGCAGCCTGGCGCGGGTCTCCAAATGGCCGATCAGCCGCACCAGCGGCCAGAGGAAGGCGAGGTAGAGGATGGCGGCGCCGATCAGCGGCGTCGGGTTGGCCATCTGCGCCTGGGCGTCGGTGGCCTGCTTCAGCAGGTCCGGCATGGCGACGACCGAGGCCAGGGCCGTGTCCTTGAACACCGACACGCAGTTGCTGGTCAGCGGCGGGATGATGACGCGGATCGCCTGGGGCAGGATCACCTTGCGCATCGCCAGCCAGAACGGCAGGCCGAGGGCGGAGGACGCCTCGAACTGCCCGCGCGGGATGCTCTCGATGCCGGCGCGGCAGACCTCGGCGGTGAAGGCCGCCAGCACCATCGACAAAGCGAGGGTGGCGGAAAGGAAGGATGACAGCCGGATGCCGACGAAGGGCAGGGCGTAGTAGATCATGATCAGCAGGACCAGGATCGGCAGCGCCCGGAAGATGTCGATATAGAAGATCGCCAGCAGCCGCAGCGGCCGGGGCGCGTAGAGCCGGACCAGGCACACCAGCAGCCCGGCCAGCGTGCCGCAGACGATGCTGACCAGGCCCAGCAGGATGGTGTTGCCCAGGCCCCGCAGCAGGATCGGCACGGCGCGCAGCAGCACCGGGCCGTTGAAGAAGGTGTCGATCAGTTCCATGGTCCGGACCCGGGTGGCTCGGCGGAAGGGCCGGGCACCGCCCGGCCCGGTGTCAGCCGCTTGCTTACTGGGCCTGCGGGATCGGCCCCGGCGTCACCGTGCTGCTGCCGGGCTCCGGATCCACGCCGAACCACTTCTTGTGGATCGCGGCCAGGGTGCCGTCGGTCTTCATCGCGCCGATCGCGTCGTTCGCCTTCTGCAGCAGCGGGTGGTTCTTGCGCGTCATCATGGCGAAGCGCTCGCCGGTCGGGATGCGGACCAGGATCTTCAGCGCCGGCATCTGCCTGATCGCGTACAGGAACCCGGCCAGCTCGCCGGCGCCGCCGTCGATGCGGCCGTTCTGCGCCTCCAGCAGCAGGTCCTGCTGGGCGTTGTAGCTCTTGACCTCGGCGAAGCCGAGCTTGTCGCCATTGGCCTTGGCGAAGGCCTCGCCGGTCGATCCGGAGATCACGCCGATGACCTTGCCCTTCAGGTCGTCCAGCGAATGGATCGGCGAATCCGTCTTGCCGACGATGGTGCCGTCGCTGTCGTAATAGGGCTGGGTGAAGGCCTGGTTCTGCAGCCGCTCATTGGTGACCGAGATCGAGGAGATGGCGAAGTCGATGCGGCCGGAGCTGGTGGCGGCGAACAGCGCCTGGAAGCCGAGGTCCTGGAACTCGACATCGACGCCGAGGCGCTTCGCCACCTCCTTCGCCACGTCGACCTCGAAGCCCTCGAAGGCGCCGCTGTCGGTCTTGTACTCCCAGGGCGGGTTGGCGGGGTAGGCGCCGACCGTGATGGTCTCGGCCTGCGCCGCGGACGCCGCCGCCACGCCGAACGCGACCAGCAGCCCCAACGTCCCGAACAGCTTCATCGTGTTGCCTCCTCTGTCGGCCCGCATCGCGGGCATTCTTGGCTTGTCGTCGCCGAAGAGGCTGGCGCTGCCCTGGCCGGTGGCCGTCCGCTGGCTGGGCGGGCAGGCTGGAACGCCGCCTCGTTGGTCGCGCTAGGTGATCATGCAGGGTGTCCCCGATCAACCCGATTGTTTTAGGCCTCAAGCTTCTCCCATGCAATTCCATGCTTTCAATCGGCGGTGTGCTGGAACACTGGGCAGAGATAGTTGTGATTGCAGGTATTCCGATTTAAGCTTCGGGAAGCGAACCGGGGCGACCGGGCAGAACCAAAACGGGAGGTCACGATGGCAACCGATCATCTCGCCGGCCTGGCGGCGTCCTTGCTCGACGGTTCGATCAAGGTGGTCGATCTCACCGCGCCGCTGGGGCCGGAGACGCCGGTGATCCAGCTGCCGCCGCAGATCGGCCGCAACACGCCGGCGGTGAAGGTCCATGCGATCTCGCGCTATGACGAGAACGGCCCGTTCTGGGCCTGGAACTGGCTGGAGCTGGGCGAGCACACCGGCACGCATTTCGATGCCCCGGTGCACTGGATCACCGGCCGGGACCATCCCGACAACACCACCGACCGCATCCCGCCGAAGAGCTTCGTCGCGCCGGTCAACGTGATCGACCGCTCGGCGGAGGCCGCGGCCAATCCCGACTACCTTCTCACCGTCGACAGCATCAAGGCCTGGGAGGCCGAGCATGGCGCGATCGAGGCCGGGTCCTGGGTGGTGCTGCGCACCGACTGGTACAGGCGCAACGGGTCGTCGGAGACCTTCCTGAACGCCGACGAGGCCGGCCCGCATTCGCCTGGCCCGACGGCGGAGGCGATCGAATACCTGCTGTCGAAGGGGATCGTCGGCTGGGGTTCCGAGACGGTCGGTACCGATGCCGGCTCGGCCGGCGGCATGACCCCGCCATTCCCCGCCCACACTCTGCTGCACAAGGCCAACCGCTACGGCCTGGCCAGCCTGTGCCATCTCGACCAGCTGCCGCCGAAGGGCGCGGTGCTGATCGCGGCGCCGCTGAAATTCGTCGGCGGCACCGGGTCGCCCGTGCGTGCCCTTGCGCTGGTGCCTCGGGCGGAGTAGGGGCCGACGCAAGACCCGGACGACTGGAAGCAGATGGGAGCGATGACCGACAGATTTGCCGGAACGGTGCTGCGTCGGCCGGACCAGGGCGACACCCGCCCGACCCTGGGGGAGATCGGCCTCAACCAGTTCGCGCCCTATCTGATGAACCGGGTGATGGCGCGGTGGAACGCCAACATGTCGGACGCGCTGAAGGCGCACGACATGACCACCACCAAGATGCGGGCGCTCGCCATCCTCAGCATCTCGTCGCCGCTGACGATCAACGAACTGTCGGTCTATGCGGTGACCGAGCAGTCGACCATGAGCCGGACGCTCGATGCGCTGGAGGAGCAGGGCTATATCCGCCGGCAGCCGCGGGCCGAGGACATGCGGGTGCGCGACATCGCCATCACCGAGGACGGTCGTGCCGTGTTCGATGCGGTGTGGCCCACCATGTACGCGCTGCTGACCCAGATGTTCGAGGGCGTCGACGGCGACGAATACGTCGCCTTCGTCGCCACCCTGCACAAGATCCTGCGCAACATCCGCAAGCACGAGATCTGATAGGGCGGGCGGCGTCCGCCCCGTCGGTTACAGCGTCGCGATGGTCTTTAGCGCGCCGTCCAGGGCGGTGCCGTCCTCGTCGGCCAGGGCGGCCTGGCGCAGCCGGCGCAGCCAGGCGGCGCCGTCGTCGCGGCCGACCAGCAGCGGCAGGCCGGACAGCGCCCGCTCGAACTTCGACTCGCCGCGGGCATGGGTGTCGGAATAGCCCTTCACCAGCCGCCGGCATTCCAGCACCTCGACCGCCAGGTCGTAATTGCTCCGCAGCACGTCCAGTGCGGTGGCCAGCCAGGCGTCGCGATGGGCGGTCTCGCGCGCATGGCGCAGTGTGCCGCGCCGCACCCGCCGCAGCCCCGACACGGCGTGCAGGCCCAGGAACCAGAAGACCGTTCCGGTGCGCACCCGCCGGCCGCGGCTGACCAGCCGGTCGAGCCGCGCGAACAGGGCCGGCCGCGCCTCGATCCAGGCGCCGAGCGTCCTCGGCAGCGTGCCGCAGACCTCCTCCATGCGCGGATGCATGTATTCCGTCGCGTAGACGATCTGGTCCGGCCCGGCGCCGACCTCGCGGCGCACCCGCTCGAACCGGCGCGACCGGACCTTCAGGTCGGCGACGCGGATCGGGTCGTCATAGGCCATGGCCACGGCGACATGCTTGGCCGCCGCCAGGGTGAAGGCGAAGCCCTTGGCGGAACCGCCCTGCGCCCGATCCTCGGCGTGCAGCCGGGCGAGAAGGGTCAGGTACTCGTCAGCATAGGCCGGGTCCTGGTAGTCGGTCAGCCGCTTCACGCCGGCGAACAGCATCGGGTGGGCCTCGGCCGGGAACTCCCGCGCGATACGCTGCACCAGGCGATCGAGGTCGGGGTGCCCGGCGGCGGCCGGCAGGGCGTCGAAGCGTTTCTCCGGCACGCGGGCGATAGGCTCGAGTTCCTCCGGCTTGGCGGCCCGGTCGCAGGCGGCGCGGAAGGCGGCCAGGCTCGGCTCCACGCCGCGGCCGCCGGCCTGGATCGTCGCCTCGAACGCTTCGTGCGGGAACGGCAGCACCCCGGCTCCGGCCAGGGTGCCGAACATGGCGGCGGAGATCACGCTGCCGCTGCGTCCAGCCACGGCCTCCATGTCGAAGGCGATGGTGCGCCGGGCCGCGAAGTCGGTGGCGTCGACCACGGCCGCGGGATCGGCCGTGCCATCCCCCGGCTTGGCCTTCTCGGCCACGGCGAAGGAGCGGTGGGTCGATGCGATCAGCGTCGTCCGTTCGGGCGTGACCAGGCCGCGCAGCACCGCGCGCCCGGCCTCCATCAGCTCCGCCGCCATCACCACGTCGACATCGCCCGGCGTCGGCATCAGGGCCAGGACGGGCGTCGCGCCCGGCTTCGCCGCGATCATCTCGATATAGTAGATCGTCGCGCCGGTGCGCTGCGCCACGCCGGGGACCGAGGTCGATTGGGCGGCCCAGCCTCGGCTTTCGGCCAGCGCCACGATCCAGTCGGCCAGCACCCCGCCGCCCTGGCCGCCCATGGCCAGGATGGCGACGGCCAGCGGCCGGTCCTGCGACAGCAGTGAACGGTCGATGCCGGCCACGGCGCTCATTCGGCGAAGACGATGCGGCGGCTCTCGCGGCGGCGCTGCAGCCAGCCGATCACCGCGCCGCGCAGCCGCGCCAGCAGCCGCTCCGCCCGGCCCGGGTTCTGGATGATGTCGGCCCGGTAGAAGGACGGGCACAGGATCGCGGCCTCCGAGACCTCGCCGCAATTGCCGCAGCCGACGCAGGATTGGTCGATGGCGGCGACCGGGTCGTCCTTCAGCGGGTCGTCGGTGTGCTTGACCGACAGCGACGGGCAGCCGGACAGCCGGATGCAGGCATGATCGCCGGTGCAGACATCCTCGTCGACGCCGAAGCGCTGCCGCACCACGCGCCGGCCCTCCTTCACCGCCTTGGCCAGCAGCGGCCGGACGCGGCGCTGCTTGTTCAGCATGCATTCGGAGGAGGCGACGATGATCTTCGGCCCCGGCTCCGGCGTAGTCAGCGCCTCGCGGAAGGTGTCGCGCAGCCGGGCCACATCGTAGGTCCGGTCGATCTGGCGCACCCATTTGGCCCCGACGCCGCGCACCGCGTCGGTGATCGGATTGTTGGTCTGGCGCCGCGGATTGTCGGCGCGGGAGGAGGGGATGTCCTGGCCCCCGGTCGCGGCGGAATAGTAGTTGTCGACGATCAGAATGACGCCGTCATGCCTGTTGAACACGGCGTTGCCGATCGAGGAGGCGAGGCCGTTGTGCCAGAAGCCGCCATCGCCCATCACCGAGATGGCGCGCTTGTCGGCCTTGACGTTGAAGGCCGAGGCCGAGGCGGGGCCTAGGCCGTAGCCCATGGTGGTGGCGCCGATGTTGAAGGGCGGCAGGATCGAGAACAGGTGGCAGCCGATATCCGCCGAGACGTGGTGGGGCCCGAGCTCCTTCTCCGCCAGCTTGAGCGCGGCGAAGATCGGCCGTTCCGGGCAGCCGGTGCAGAAGCCGGCCGGGCGCGCCGGCACCACCTCGGCCAGTGCCTTGACCCGCGGGTCGGCCAGCACGGCCGAGGCGTCCGGCGGCGGCGGGCGGTTGCCGAGCAGCGCCGGCGCATGAGCCTCGAGGAAAGCCGACAGCCCCTTCATCAGCACCGGCGCGGTGTATTCGCCGCCCATCGGCAGCACGTCCTTGCCGGCGACCCGGGTCTGGATGTCGCGGCGTTTCAGGATGGCGTTGAGCGACTGCTCGATATAGTCGGGCGACCCTTCCTCGACCATCAGCACCGCGCGCTTGCCGGCGCAGAAGGCGGCGAGCTCGTCGTCGATCAGCGGGTAGGCGACGTTGAGGACATGGATCGGGACCAGCGAGCGGCCATAGACATCGGCCAGGCCCAGCAGCTGCAGCGAGCGCATCAGCGAGTTGTAGAGCCCGCCCAGCACGACGATGCCGACATCGCCGCCCGCCGGGCCGAAGGTCTCGTTCAGCCGGCGGTCCTTGATGAACTCGACCGCCGCGGGCCAGCGCCGCTCGATCTTCTCCTTCTCGTGCAGGAAGGAGGCGGGCGGCAGCACGATCCGGTTGGTGTCGCGCACCGGGTTCTCCATCGCCTGCTTCAGGGTGAAGGCCGGGCGCCGGTTGTCCTTGGCGGTGAACTGGCCATGGACATGGCAGGTGCGGATGCGGACCTGCAGCATCACCGGCGTACTCGAGGCCTCGGACAGTTCGAACCCGACCTCCACCGCCTGCACGATCGAGGGCAGGTTCGGGCGCGGGTCCAGCAGCCAGATCTGCGACTTCATCGCATAGGCATGGCTGCGCTCCTGCATGATCGAGGAGCCTTCGCCGTAATCCTCGCCGATGATGATCAGCGTGCCGCCGGTGACCCCGCCCGAGGACAGGTTCGACAGCGCGTCGGCGGCGACATTGGTGCCGGCGGTGGACTTCCAGGTAACGGCGCCGCGCAGCGGATACATCACCGAGGCCGACAGCATCGCCGCGGCCGCCGCCTCGGAGGCCGATGTCTCGAAATGGACGCCGAGATCCTCCATCACGTCCCGGGCGTCGGACAGCACGTCCATGAGATGGGAGATCGGGGAGCCCTGATAGCCGCCGACATAAGCGACGCCGGATTGCAGCAGCGCCTTGGTGATGGCGAGGATGCCTTCGCCGCGGAAGACGTCGCCGTCCCCGAGCTTCAGATCCTCGACCTCCCGCGCGAATGATCGCTCGGCCATGGCGTTCCTCTGCCGGCGGCCCTTGCAGCCGCAAAATTATTTGCAAAATCATATTTTGAGGCGGGTCTTTGTCAACACGGGATCGGCCGGGCCGATACCGCCGGCACTTGCCGCCGCAACCATGCGCCGGTCCGCCAACGTCCCTTCGGCCATCCCGCCGTTGTGGCCGGATGCCGGCGCATCGCCGCGGCGCCATCCCACACCAAGGTATAGGTCCGCCCAACGAACGCAGAGCGCTGTAGACCCAAGGTGCGATGGAGCGATCGGCCGCTTCGCCCTTAGGCTCTAATCAACGACCGGGCAGCCGGGCATCGCCGAACCGATGCCCGGCGCCGATCCAGGAGAGGAGGCATGTCATGGGCCAGGCGCGGAACACCGATCCCCTCCCGCATCCGAAGGCCACCGGGCTGACGCTGGCCATCTGCGGCTTCGCCACGCTGGCCCTGGCCGCCGTTCTCGGCTTCTCCCTTGCTGGCAACGCGCCGGGCGAGGGGGAGCCGATCCGGATCGTCGCCCAGCCGCCGGCCGCCGAGGTCATCGCGGATGCGGGGCCGTTCGGCACGGCGGGCTGCACCACCCTGGTGACGGCACGCCGCTGAGAGGACGCCGCCCGCCGACACTCTTCGCCGGACGAACGACTGAGCCGCGGAGCGCCCTCACTCCGCGGCTCTGCTGTTTCTCGGGATTCGGCGACGACTATCCGTGCCAAACCTCGGCGGTGCCGTCGAGAATGATGGTGCCGCCATCGGGCAGGGGCGCATGCTCCGGGCCGGCGGCCGCGATCCAGAGGTCGATGGCTCGCGCCGATGCGCGCAGGCAGAGGAGGCGATCCGTCGCCCCGTCCGCGCCGCCGCGGTCCCGGACCGTGACGCTGATCTCGAATCCGGCCATCGGCGTCTCGTCCGAAGGACCCAGCGGATGCCGGGCGCAGGACAGGTGCAGCAGGTCCAGCCGGCGCCGGCCCGACGCGTCGCGGCGGGACGAGACGGAGACCCGCCAATCGAAATACTGGGCATCGCCGGTGGCGACATGGCGCCGAATGAAGGCGCCCGATCCGCTCCAGAACATCGCCTCCTCCTGTGTCGTTCGGACAGTCACAGGATGGCGGATGGTCCGGCGCGCCCCCACTCCACTGTGGTTTGCGGCGGCAGGCGTTTCGCTGGCGGCGGATACACCTAGGTATAGGTCGGCGTCGCGCCGGGATCAGTGCGGCCGGGCCTCGTGTCCCAGCGCCGAGGCCAGGCAGCCGATCAGCACCTCGGCATCGACCGGCTTCTCGAGGAAGCCGTGGGCGCCGCCGGCCAGGGCCTTCGACCGTGTCGCGTCATCGGTGTAGGAGGTCATGAAGATCATCGGCGATGGCACGCCCTCGGCGTTCAGCCGGGCCTGCAGGTCCAGGCCGGTCATGCCGCCCATGCGCACGTCGACCACCATGCAGTCCACCGCGTTCCGGCCGGGAAAGCCCAGGAAGTCCTCCGCCGAGGCGAACGGCAGCGCGCGATAGCCGAGGGAGGAGAGGAGATCCTCCAGCGCCTCGCGGATCGCGTGGTCGTCGTCGATGACGGCAATGACGGGGGGGTGGGACACGATACCTCGGCGGACGGCAGAATGGGCTTCAAGCCCGCCTGTCCTAGATAGGCGCGATGCCGCCGGCCGGATACCCATACATAGGTGCAGGACGAAGCGGCTGTCCGTTCAGCCCGGGCGGTCAGTGCTGCAGCAGCTCAGCCTTCCGCACCAGGTCGGCGACGGAGCGGACCTCCATCTTCCGCATGACGTTGCCGCGGTGAAGCTTGACCGTGATCTCGCTGATGCCGAGCTGGCCGGCGATCTGCTTGTTCATCAACCCCTTGACCACCGCCGCCATGACCTCGGCCTCGCGCGGGGTCAGGGTGGCGGCCAGCGCCGCCACCTGCTTCGCCGCCGCGGCGTCCTGGCGCTGCGCCCTGTCCTGGTCGATGGCGGCGGCCACCGCGTCCAGCATGTCCTGGTCGCGGAACGGCTTGGTCAGGAAGTCCAGGGCTCCGGCCTTCATCGCCCGCACGCTCATCGGGATGTCGCCATGGCCGGTCATGAAGATGATCGGCCGGGTGTTGCCGCTGCGCTGCAGCTGGGCCTGCAGGTCCAGCCCGCTCAGCCCCGGCAGGCGGACATCGAGGATCAGGCAGCCGGGCCGGTCGCTCGGGGCGGCCTCCAGCAGCTCCCGGGTCGACCCGAAGCTCCTCGCCTCGATCCCGACCGAGCGCAGCAGGTCGGTCAGCGCCTCGCGGATGGCCTCGTCGTCATCGACGATCAGGACGAGCGGCGTCTCGGCGGCCGCAGGCTTGGCTGGTGCTGTCATGATGCCTCCGCGATCTCCGGTTCCGCCGGCAGCGCGAACGCGAACACCGCTCCCCCCTCTTCGTGGTTTGCCGCGGTCAACCGACCCCCATAGCTCTCGACCGTCGAGCGGCAGATCGCAAGCCCCATCCCCATGCCGCCCCGTTTGGTGGTGAAGAACGGCTCGAACAATTTGGCGTGGGCTTCGTCGGCGATGCCTTTGCCCCGATCGCGGACCGAGACGCGCACCTCGGGCGCATCCAGCCCGATCGGCCCGTCGACGCCGACCGTCAGCTCGCGCGCCGCGGCCGGCGTGTCGGCCATGGCGTGGACGCCGTTGGTGATCAGGTTGATCAGCACCTGCTGCACCGCCACGCGGTCGGCCCGGACCGGCGGCACCGCCGGCGCGAAGCGCGTGACCACCCGTGCGGCATGGGCGCTCAGCTCGGCCTCCAGCAGCGCCACCGTCTCCTCGACCAGCGCGCGCAGATCGATCGCGGCGTCGCTGCGTTCGTCCCGGACCAGCTGGCCGCGCGTGCGCTGCACGATCTCCGCTGCCCGCCGTCCGTCCCGCACCGTACGCTCCGCCGCCCGCATGGCGGCCTCGACATCCGGCGGGTCCTTGCCCAGCCAGCGCAGGCAGGTCTGGGCGTTCATCACCACGGCGCCGAGCGGCTGGTTGATCTCATGGGCGATCGAGGCCGACAGCGCGCCGACCGTCGCCGCGCGCGACGCCCGCGCCAGCTCGGCCTGGGCCGCCATCTGGGTCTGCTGCAGCTGCTCGCGCTCGGTCACGTCGACCATGCCGGCGACGACGCGGCCGAACTCGTCCGCCTCCTCGGGGAAGGAGATGCCGAGGAGAACGGTCCGCACCGCCCCATCCGCGGCGACCAGCCTCGCCCGGCCCTCGAACCGGCCGCGGCCTTCGGCGACCGCGGTCAGGACGTCCAGCAGGGCGGGGTCACCGGCCGGCAGAAAGCGCTCGATCGTGCCCAGCCCGTCCGCGCGCGACCGGATACGCAGCAGCTCGACCGTCGCGTCGTTGATGTCGACCGTGCGGATCAGACGGGCGCAGTCCCGGGTGAAGCCTGGATGTTCGCGGGCATGGGCGGCCAGGTCGCGGACCCCCTGGTCCCGCAGCGCCGCGAGGCGGTCGCGGACGGCGGAGAAATCCTGCTCCCACAGCGAGAACCGGGCCTGCTCGAAGATTGCGCGGTAGCGCGCCTCGCTGCGGGACAGGGCGGTGTGCGCCCGCATCAGCGACCGCTTCGACGTCTGGTCGCGCAGCAGCAGGGCCGCGGTGATGACGATCGCGGCCAGCGCAATGCCGCAGCGGGTTATGGCCGAGACGTCGGCCTCCAGGCCGTGCGAGAGGAAGAAGGAAAGGAAGGTCAGCCCGGCGCAGACCAGCGTCAGCAGGAGGAGGCCGCGCCGCGAGACCGTGTCGGACGCCACCAGCATCACCACCACGTAGAGGACGGCGATGGCCCCGGTGACGTCGGTGTAGGTGTCGACGACGAAGACGGCCGCGGCCAGCAGCAGCGCCAGCAGGCGGTGCCGGCCGCGCCGGCCGGGCTGAAGCCATCCCCGTCCCGGTCCCGGGCCGGCGGCGATGCTCCATTCTGCGGTATCGCGGCTCATCGGCAGTCTGCGCGGTCAATCGGCGTGATGAAAAAAGGCGGCGGGCAGCCTGACGCGGCCGGCCGCCGACCGTCAAGCGGCGCACGGCCCCAATCCGTTACGCCTGTAACCCGGTGGTCCTGCTACGCAGCCTCGACCCGGTGGATCAGGTTCATGATGCCCTCGCTCATCGTCCGGTAGTCGCGGGTGTTGGTGATCTCGCCCTCGATCTGGTAGGCGTTCATCACCACGATGCGGTCGGCGAGCGTGATCATCTCCGGCATGTCGCTGGTGATCAGCAGGATCGCGGTGCCGCTGTCCGACAGCTCGCGCAGCAGCCGGTGCAGCTCGGCCTTGGTCTTGATGTCGATGCCGACCGACGGCTCGTCGACGATCAGCACCTTGACCCCGGCGGCCAGCCATTTGGCGACGCTGATCTTCTGCTGGTTGCCGCCCGACAGGTTGCCGACCAGCTGGCCCAGCGACGGGGTGCGCACGGCGAGGCGGTTGATGAAGGGCTCGGTCTTCGCCCGCACCATGCCGTCGGTCAGGAAGCCCAGGCGGCCGGCCAGCCGGCGCCAGACGGTGATGCCGGCATTCTCCAGCACCGAATGCATCAGCACGAGGCCTTCCTGCTTCCGGTCCTCGCTGACATAGCCGATGCCGAAGCGGTGGATGGCGTCGGCGACGTCGCGGATCCGGGCCGGCCGGCCCTCGACCTCGACCGTGCCGGCCGTCACCGGGAACTGGCCGAGGATGCACTTCGCCAGCTCGGTCCGCCCGGCGCCGACCAGCCCGTACAGGCCGACGATCTCGCCCCGGCGCAGGGTCAGATCGACGTTGCGATGGCCCAGGCCGGTCGACACGCCCTGCAGCCGCAGCGCCGCCGGGGCCTGGGAATGGTCGCGCGCCGGCCAGTCGGCGATCAGCTCGCCCCGGCCGATCATCAGCCGCACCAGGTCCGGCCGGCCCAGCCCTTCCATCGACCGGCTCTCGCAGGCGTTGCGGCCGTCGCGCAGCACCGTCACCCGGTCGCAGATCGCCTGCACCTCCTCCAGCTTGTGGCTGACGAAGAGCATGCCGACGCCCTCGTCGCGCAGCCGGCGCAGCAGGCCGAACAGGATGTCGGTCTCGTGCGGGGTCAGGGCCGCCGTCGGCTCGTCCAGCAGCAGCACGCGGGATTTCAGCGACAGCGCCTTGGCGATCTCGACCAGCTGCATCTTGGCGACGCTGAGCTGGGAGACCAGGATGCGCGGGTCGATGTCGAGGTCCAGCACCTTCAGCCAGTGCCGCGCCGTCTCGTTGACCTTGGCGTAGTCGACCCGGCGGAGCGGATGCCCCGCCAGCTGCTCCAGCGCGATGTTCTCGCCGACCGAGAAGCGCGGGATCAGGTTGCGCTCCTGGTGCACCACGCCGATCCGGTGGGCGGTGGCGTCGCGCGGGCCGCCAAACTCGACGGGTTTTCCATCGAGCAGCAGCTGCCCCTCATCGGGCCGGTGCACGCCGGTGATGATCTTGATCAGCGTCGACTTGCCGGCGCCGTTCTCGCCCAGCAGGGCGTGGATCGATCCCGGCTCCAGCGTCAGGGAGACGCCCTGCAGCGCCTTCACGCCGGGGAAGAACTTGCTGACGCCCCGCGCCTCGAACACCGCCATGGTCAGGCTCCCGCCGCTGCGGCCTTGCGCAGCCGCAGCTCGCGCAGGCGGTTGATGCCGACCGCCCACAGGATCAGGACGCCGAGCACGACCTGCACCAGGAAGGGGTCGATGTTGAACAGCACCAGGGCCTGGGTGATGATCGCGACGATGACGACGCCCAGCAGCGTCGCCGACACGCTGACATGGCCGCCGGACAGCACCGCCCCGCCGATCACAGGTGCTGCGAAGGACAGGATCAGCCAGTCGTCGCCGATCGTCGGCTGGCCGATCTGCAGCCGCGCCACCAGCAGGATGCCGGCCAGGGCGGCCAGCAGGCCGGAGATGGCGTGGGCGGCGACGACGGTGAAGCCGACCGAGATGCCCGACAGCTCCGCCGCGTGCTGGTTGCCGCCGACCGCCAGGATGAAGCGGCCCAGCGCCTGGCGGTTCAGGAGGAACCACAGTCCCACGGCCACCAGCGCCGTCGGCAGCACCAGCCAGGGCAGCGGGTCGATGAAGGTGGTGTTGCCGAAGGCCTTCACCGCGTCCGGGATGCCGTAGAAGGGCTGCGCCTGGGTGATGCCGAGGTTGATGCCCTTGAACATCGACAGGCTGGCCAGGGTGATGACGAAGGCGCTGATCCCGGTCCAGGCGATGAACACGCCGTTCACCATTCCGGCGCCCAGGCCGATCAGCAGCGCCAGCACGGCCGCCACCGGCGCCGGCAGGCCCCAGACCTGCATCATTCCGGCGAAGCTGATCGCCGCCAGCCCGCCGATGGCACCGACCGACAGGTTCATCTGCCCGACCGCGATGATGATCATCTGCGAGAAGGCGATCAGCGCGTTGATCGAAATCGCCAGCAGCAGCACCTGGATGTTCAGCGGCGACAGGAAGGATGGGTTGAAGGCGCCGACGATGACGATCGCCAGCACCGTGACCAGCAGCGGGCCGAACCAGTCGGTGCGGGCGTAGCGGGAGAGGGCACCCATCACACCATCCTCCGGCGCGCCAGGACCGAGCGGCGCGCCATGTCCATCAGCACGGCCAGGAGCAGCAGCAGGCCCAGGAAGGCCTGCACCCAGAATTCGCCGACCTGCAGCAGCAGCAGGCCGCTGGTCAGCAGCGTCACCAGGAAGGCGCCGAGAAATGTGCCGACCACCGACACCCGGCCGCCGGACAGGAGCGTGCCGCCCAGCACCGGCCCTAGGAAGGCGGGCAGCAGCCAGTCCTGCCCCAACTGCCCGGCCATCGAGGGCAGGGCGGCGCCGTTGCGCGCCACCAGCATCAGCGCGGCGATGCCGGCCAGCAGGCCCGACAGCGCGTGGCAGGCGATGAAGACGCGGTCGACGCGGATGCCGGACAGGGCGGCGGCCTCCGGCTTCGCGCCGGCGGCCAGCATCTCGCGCCCGGTCACGGTGAAGCGGTACAGCATCACCAGCAGCAGGGCGACGACGACGGCCACCAGAAGCAGCGGCGACAGCGTGTTGCCCAGGAATTTCAGCCGGCCGAAGCCGGAGAACACCGCCGGTAGCTCGCGATAGGATTCGCCCCGGGTCAGGAAGATCATCAGCCCGAAGAAGATGCTCATGCTGGCGAGGGTGATGATGAAGCTGTGCAGGCCGGAGCGGACGACGGTCCAGCCATTGACGAAGCCCAGCGCCGCGCCCAGCGCCAGCCCGCCCAGGATGCCCAGCGGCCAGGGCAGGCCGGCATCCTGGATCAGCCAGCCGCAGGCCATGGCGGCGCTGACGCCGATGGCGCCGACCGCCAGGTTCAGCCCGCCGGTGACGATCACCACCATCATCGACAGGCCGATCATGACGTTGATCGCGGCGGTGCGGCCCAGCGTGAACAGGTTGAAGGGCGACAGGAAGCCGGGGGTCAGCAGGCCGAAGGCGGCGATGAACACCGCGATCAGCACGATCAGGCCGAACTCGTTGGTCAGCCAGAAGCGCGGCCGGCCGGACGCCCCGCGCGGCGTCGCCTGTGGGGACCCGACCTGGGACGGGGGCGCGGCGCTGTCTTCGGCATGCATCGGTCTGGCTCTGGGAAACGGTCTGCGGAACCCGGCCGGACCGCGAGGGCCTAGCCGGGCAAGGCCGCTCAGGAGTTGCAGTTCAGATAGGTCGCGTCGAAGCTGGCCAGCAGGTTCTTGGTGATGTCCTGCATCGCGGCGACGTAGCCATCCACCTTGTCGGCGCCGACGAAGACGGTGCCGGAATCGACGAAGTGATTGGTCAGCGCGTTGGTCTTCCACGGCGCGTCGGCCTTGATCGTGCAGCCGTTGCGCAGCCGGTCGACGACGTGGGAGCCGATATAGGCCTGGCCGTACGGGTTCTGCAGCATGGTGCCGTGCAGGAAGCCATCCTTGATCGCCTTCAGCACCACCTCGTCATGGTCGATGGCGACCATCTGGATGCGCTTGTCGCCGATCCGGCGCAGCGCGTTGGCGGCGACGACCGACGGCACCCAGGCGGTGCTGATGATGCCGTCGACATCGGCGGCATGGGCGGCGAGATAGGCGTTGATCTTCTCTTCCGCCGGCTCCGGCGCATCGATGTCGGCGATCACCTGCACGACCTGCGCGCCCTCTTCCTTTGCCGCCTTCTCCACCGCGTCGATGCGCAGCTGGGTGTTGGGGTCGACCAGGAAGCCGGTGACATGCAGGATCCGCTTCTTGCCGGCCATCGCCTTCAAGAGCTCCTTGGTGCCGAGATAGGCGGAGTTGCCGACATCGGTGCCCAGGCAGAACTGCGCTTCGGACGGGTCCTTCAGGCAGCCGGCGGTGGCGATCACCGGGGCGCCGCTATCCGCCAGCTCGGCCACGGTGCTGACGCTGCCGACCGGGTCGCCGGGGAACACCAGAAACGCGTTGTAGCCTTGGGTCACCAGGCTCTCGAGCAGCTGGTTCTGGGTGCTCAGCTCCCACTTCTGCGGGACCTTGTAGTCCGCCGCGGCCAGCTTGAAGTCGCGGGCGGCGTCCTTGCCGGCCTTCTCCCAGGCGGCGAAATACGGGTGCGGCCCGCCGGGCACCAAGGCGACGCGGGTGTCGTCGGCAGCGGCCGCTCCGGCCCCCGCCAGCAGCGCCAGGCCGGCCAGCACGGCCCTCCGGACATGTCGGGACATCAGATCCTCCCCAGGGTTTCTTGAGGCCGCCAAGGCGTCGGCGCACTTGAACGGCGCAGCGGAACGCTAGTATCCAAGTGTGCAAGGCGCAATCGAATTGTGGCTCTTCGACCGAACAGGTCGGACAAATGGCCGGGTCTGCGCCGTTCGGGGAGGGAGAGATGCCGATCGCCGCACCGTCCGAAGCGTCGCCCGCCACCGCCGAGCCGGACGAGGCGTCGGGCGGGCTGCAGGCGATTCGCCTCCGCCTCGACCGCCGCCTGCCCGTCGCCGATCAGGTGCATGAGGCGCTGCGGCACGCCATCGTCGGCGTCCACCTGCTGCCCGGCACCCCGATCAGCGAGAACAGCATCAGCCGCCAATTCGGTGTGTCGCGCACGCCGATCCGCGCCGCGATCCAGCGGCTGGCGGAGGAGGGGCTGATCGATGTCTACCCGCAGCAGGGCAGCTTCGTCGCCCCGATCCGTCTCGGCGGCATCGGCGACGCGCATTTCGTCCGCCGGGCGCTGGAGGTGGCGGTGCTGCGCGAGACGGCGGAGATCTGGACCCCGGCGATGAGCGCCGCGGCCCGGGCCGTGCCGGCGAAGCAGCGGCTGCTGCTGGAGGCCGGCGACACCGACGGCTTCCACGCCGCCGACGAGGAGTTCCACCACCTGCTGATGAGCTTCGCCAACCGCGAGGGGGTGTGGACCACGATCCAGACCGCCTGGACCCGGCTGGCCCGCTTCATGCGGCTGTTCGGCAGCCCGGACCGGCTGCCGCTGGTGATCGAGGAGCATCTCGCGGTGATCGACGCGCTGGACGCCGGCGACGCGGCGGAGGCCGAGGCACGGCTGGTCTATCACGTCGACCGCGCCTTCGTGCTGCTCGACCAGCTGCCCGAGCGCTATCGCCGCTACGTCGTCGACTGAGACCGCCGCCACGGCGTCACGCCTTGCCGGCCATCGACCGGCCGCGGATCGCCAGCACGGCGATGAAGGTGACGGCGCAGCAGGCCATCAGATACATCGCGACATACTCCGGCGTACCGCCTGCCGCCGCGACCAGGGCCGAGGCGATGAAGGGCGTCGGTCCGGCGATCAGCATGCTGTTCAGCTCCCGCGTCAGGGCGATGCCGGAGAAGCGGGTGCGGGTCGGGAAAAGGTTGGCCAGGAAGGCACCCTGCGCGCCGGCCAGCCCGCCGAAGCCGATGCCGTAGCCGATGCTCATCGCCAGCGTCGCCAGCACCAGATCGCCGGTGTCGATCAGGGCGAAGAGCGGGAAGGCGAAGGCGCCGGTGAAGACCGCTCCGAAGGCGTAGACCCCGGCGTTGCCGATGCGGTCGGCGATGGCGCCCATGAAGGGGGTCACCACCACGCCGGTGAGGGAGGCGATGACCAGGGCGGTCAGCGACTGCGTCTTCGGCATGTGCAGCGTGTTGGTCATGTAGCTCAGGCAGAAGGCGCTGAGGATGTAGGCGTTGGCGTTGTGGCCGGTGACCGACAGGAAGCCGAACAGCACCTCCTTCGGCGACTGGCGCAGCAGCTCGCCGATCGGCACATGCGCCTCGCGCTTCTGCTGCGCCGCGTGCTCCATCGCCGCGACATATTCCGGCGTCTCGTCCAGCCGCTTGCGGATGTAGAGGGCGACGCCGAACAGCAGGGCCGACAGCAGGAACGGCACCCGCCAGCCCCAGCCCATCAGGACATCGTCCGGCAGGGCCGAGACGACGAGGAAGCATAGGGTCGCCAGCATGATGCCGACCACGGTCGCCGACTGCAGGATGGCTGTATAGAAGCCGCGATGGCGCGTCGGCGCGTATTCCGCCACCAGCGTCACCGCGCCGGCATATTCGGCGCCGGCGCCGAAGCCCTGCAGCAGCCGCATCAGCACCAGCAGGATCGGCGCCGCGATGCCGATCTGGGCATAGGTCGGCAGCAGGCCCATGGCAACGGTGGCCAGGCCCATCAGCGCGATGGTGAAGATCAGCGCCGGCTTGCGGCCGAAGCGGTCGCCGAAATGCGAGATGACGATGCCACCCAGCGGCCGGAAGAAGAAGCCGACGGCGAAGGTGGCGAAGGCCGCCAGTTGGCCGCCGACGCCGGACAGGTCGGGAAAGAACAGCTTGCCGATGACCAGGCCCGAGGCGGCGCCGTACAGCGCGTAGTCGAACCACTCGATGACGGTGCCGATGGTGGCGGCGGTGATCGCCTTGCGGATTCCCGCCTTGTCCACCGGCCGTTCCCCGGCCTCGGCCCGCGCGCGGATGGCTGCGTGGCTCATGCTGCTCCTCCCTTCCTTTGTCTTGTAATGTCGTGTCGTCAGGCCGGTC
>NZ_JANX01000026.1 GCF_000767795.1 Inquilinus limosus MP06
GGGCTCGGCGCCGCCTGCCGCATTGCCCGGCAGCGCCGGTCGGACGACGCGAAGCGCCTGGCCGCCCTGCGCGAGCGGCTGTTCTGGGCTCTGCAGCAGGCCCTGCCCGGCCTGCGCCGCAACGGCTCGGCCGATCACGGCCTGCCCGGCTGCCTGAATGTCAGCTTGGCCGGGCTGGACGCCGCCGACCTGCTGCTCGATTTGCCCGACCTGGCGCTGTCCACCGGCTCGGCCTGCTCCACCGGCAGCCCCGAGCCGTCGCATGTGCTGCGGGCCATCGGCCTGTCGCCGGAGCAGGCCCATGGCAGCCTGCGCCTCGGCCTCGGCCGCGGCACCACCGAGGCAGATATCGACCGGGCCGCGGCCCGGATCGCCGAGGCGGTCAGAGCGCGAGATCGGCGCTGAGCCGCGCCCGCGTCTGCTCCACCAGATAGTCCGAGAACACCCGCACCTTGGCCGGCAGGAAGCTGCGATGCGGGTACAGCACCGCCAGCACCACCGGCTCCGGCGGATGGTCGGGCAGCACCACCTGCAGCGCGCCGCTGCGCAGATGGGCCGCCACCTCCCACACCGGCTTCATGACGATGCCGCGGCCGTCCAGCGCCCAGTCGGTCAGCACGTCGCCGTCATCGGCGTCGAAGCTGCCGCGCACCGGCACCTTCGACGGGCCGTCCTTGCCCTCCAGCGTCCACTGGTACTGCCGCGATCCGGGGAAGCGCAGCAGCAGGCAGTTGTGGCCCATCAGCTCCTCCGGCGCCTTCGGATGGCCCTGGGCCTCGAGATAGGACGGCGCGGCGCACAGCACCCGCCGGCAATCGGCGATCTTGCGCAGCACGAAGCTGGAATCCTTCAGCTCCGCCATGCGGATGGCCAGGTCCACGGCCTCGCCCAGCAGGTCGAGCAGGTGGTCGGACAGGCGCAGCCGGACATCGACGCGCGGGTAGAGCTCGTGGAACTGCGGCACCAGCGGCGCCAGGATGCGGCGGCCGAAGCCGAGCGGCGCCGTCACCCGCAGGCTGCCCGAGGGCACGCCGCTGGTGGTGGCGACGCTGGTCTCCGCCCGCTCCATCGCGTCGAGCACCACCAGGCAGTGGCGGTAGAAGGTCTGGCCGTGCTCGGTGGTCTGCACCTGGCGCGTGGTGCGGTTCAGCAGGCGGACGCCGAGATGCTGCTCCAGCTGCTGGATGCGGTGGCTGACCACGGCCGGCGACATGCGCACCTGCCGGCCGGCGGCCGACAGGCTGCCCAGCTCGACCACGCGCACGAACACCCGCATGTTCTCCAGCAGCGCCAATCCGTGCTCCCTGTTCCTCGAGGCGATTCTGGGCGCATCCGCCGGATGGGATTATAGCCTTTCTTTTGAAAGTGCTGTGTTCCGCCCGCGCTTCCCCCGCCGCGGCGATGGCCATTAGGCTGGCTGGAACGGATAATCAGCCAGGACGGCGGAGGCGGCGGCATGGAGCCGATCATCTGGGAATGGATCAACCTCGTCGCCCGCTGGGTGCATGTCATCACCGCGATCGCCTGGATCGGCTCGTCCTTCTACTTCGTCGCCCTCGACCTCAGCCTGAAGAAGCGCGAGGACCTGCCGCAGGGCGCCGGCGGCGAGGCCTGGCAGATCCATGGCGGCGGCTTCTACAACATGGTCAAGTACCTGGTGGCGCCGGACCGGCTGCCGAAGGAGCTGACCTGGTTCAAGTGGGAGGCCTATTCCACCTGGATCAGCGGCTTCTTCCTGCTCTGTGTCCTGTACTACCGCGGCGCCGACCTGTTCCTGGTCGACCCGCAGGTCTCGCTGGTCTCGCCGAAGGAGGCGATCGCGATCAGCGTGGTCAGCCTGGCCCTCGGCTGGCTGGCCTACGACCTGTTGTGCAAGTCGCCGCTGGGCGAGAGCGACGTCAAGCTGGCCGCCGCCGGCTTCGTCGTGCTGGTCGCGGCGGCCTACGGCTTTTCCCAGGTGTTCAGCGGCCGCGGCGCCATGCTGCAGATGGGCGCGCTGATCGGCACCATGATGGTGGCGAACGTCTTCTTCCTGATCATCCCGAACCAGCGCAAGGTGGTGGATGCCCTGCTGGCCGGCCGGTCGCCCGACCCGAAGCTGGGCCGGCAGGCCAAGCAGCGGTCGCTGCACAACAACTACCTGACCCTGCCGGTGCTGTTCCTGATGCTCAGCAACCACTACCCGCTGGCCTTCGGGTCGCGCTGGGCCTGGGTGATGGTGGCGCTGGTGCTGGTGATGGGCGGGGTGATCCGCCACTTCTTCAACTCGCGCCATGCCGGCAAGGCGACGCCGTGGTGGACCTGGGGCGTGGCAACCGCGTGCATGGCGGCGATCATCTGGCTGTCCGCCCTGCCGCCGCCGCGCGAGCATGAGGTGGCGACCGCGACCAAGCCCTGGATCGATCAGCCGGCGCCCGCCCCGGTGCAGGCGGCCGCCGCGGCGGGGCCGGTGTCCTTCGCCCAGGTGACCGACATCGTCGTCTCCCGCTGCAGCATGTGCCATTCCACCATGCCCGGCTGGGAGGGCATCAACGAGGCGCCGCGCGGCGTGCTGCTGGACTCGCCGGAGGAGATCCGGCGCCATGCCGGCCTGATCCGCCTGCAGGCGGTGCTGACCCATGCGATGCCGCCGGCCAATGTCAGCCAGATCACGCCGGAGGAGCGCGACCTCCTCGGGCGCTGGACGGCCGATCCCGATTTGGCCGTGCAGTAGGGCAGGATGTTTCGATGACCGATCGCGTTGCGCAAAATCCGTCATGGCGAGCCCCGAAGGGGCGTGGCCATCCAGGGCGGCTCGCACCGGCCCCTGGATGGCCACGGCGCTCCGCGCCTCGCCATGACGATGTAGAACGATGATCCCGGATGACCGGAGAGATGAGATGACCACCACCGCCCTGCGTGGCCGCCTGCTGAGCTTCCTCGCCGCCCCGAAGGGCGCGGGCGACAGCGCCAGCTATCGCTATATCCCGGACGGGGTGGTTGTGGTCGAGGGCGGCAAGATCACCCGGGTCGGCCCTGCGACGGAGCTGCTGCCGGTGCTGCCGGCCGGCACCGCGGTCGACCATTATCCGGACGAGCTGATCCTGCCCGGCTTCATCGACGCGCATCTGCACTTTCCGCAGACCCAGGTGATCGCCTCCTACGGCGCGCAGCTGCTGGACTGGCTGCAGAAATACACCTTCGTCGCCGAGCAGCGTTACGGCGACCCGGCCTATGCCGAGCGCCAGGCGCAGTGGTTCCTGGCCGAGCTGCTGGCCAACGGCACCACCACCGCCGCGGTCTACGGCTCGGTCCATCCCGGCTCGGCCGAGGCCTTCTTCGCCGAATCCGAGCGGCTGGGCACCGCCATGATCGCCGGCAAGGTGATGATGGACCGCAACGCCCCGCCCGGCCTGCTGGACACCGCCCAATCCTCCTACGACGACAGCCGGGCCCTGCTGGAACGCTGGCACGGCCGCGGCCGCCAGCGCTACGCCGTCACCCCGCGCTTCGCCATCACCTCGACCGAGGCGCAGCTGGAGGCGGCGGGCGCGCTGGCCCGCGAGTTCCCGGACGCCTATGTCCAGACCCACATCGCCGAGAACCTGAAGGAGATCGCGGCGGTGAAGGCGCTGTTCCCGGACAGCCGCGACTATCTCGATGTCTATGACAAGTATGGCCTGCTTGGGTCCAAGACCCTGTTCGGCCACTGCATCCATCTGGAGGAGCGCGAGCGCCGGCGCATGGCCGAGACCGGCTCGGTCGCGGTGTTCTGCCCGACCTCGAACCTGTTCATCGGCAGCGGCCTGTTCCCGATGCGGGACCTGGCGCGGCGCGACCCGCCGGTGCGGATCGCGGCTGCGACCGATGTCGGCGGCGGCACCAGCTACTCGATGCTCCGCACGCTCGGCGAGGGCTACAAGGTGCAGCAGCTGCAGGGCACCAACCTGTCGGCGCTGGAGGCCTTCCACCTGGTCACCGCCGGCAATGCCGAGGCGCTGGGGCTGGAGCAGGAGATCGGCCGCATCGCCCCCGGCCGCTGCGCCGACCTGGTGGTGCTGGACGCCCGCGCCACCGCCGCCATGGCGCACCGGATGGAGGCGGTCGAGGCCGATCTCGAGGAAGAACTGTTCATCCTCATGACTTTGGGGGATGATCGGTCGGTGAAGGCGACCTACATCCAGGGGCGCCGCATGCACGAACGGGAGGGTACGCGAAGCCGGTCACCGGCCTGAGCGTCCAGTCAGGAGCGCCATGGCCGAGATCGATCGCGACGAGTCCTCCATCGACGAGCCGAAGACCGGGCAGGTCCGGTCCCTGCTCCGCGCCCTGCGGCTGCTCGACACCGTGGCCGGCCGGGCCGAGGGCATGAGCCTGACCGAGCTGGCCCGCGCCACCGACCTCTCTGCCCCCACCGTCCACCGCCTGCTGACCACGCTGGAGGAGGCGCATTACGTGCGCTTCGACCCGGCGACGCGGCGCTGGATGGTCGGGGTCCAGGCCTTCCTCTCCGGCCTCGCCTATGCCGACGGGATGGGGCTGCGCCGCCTGGCCGACCCGCCGATGCGCACCCTGTTCGGCCTGTGCCACGAGACCGTGAACCTGGCGGTGGAGGAGCGCGGCACCATCCTCTATCTGCACCAGCTCGGCGACCCGGGCGCCAGCCTGCCGGGGTCCACGCCGCTGCCGGTGCACGGCTCCGGCGTCGGCAAGGCCCTCTTGTCGGCTAAGACCGACCCGGTGCTGTCGCGCACCCTGCCAGCGCTCGCTTTGACCCGGCTGACCGAGAAGACGGTGCCGGACCTGCCCAGCCTGCGCGACCAGATCAGCCGCGCCCGCCGCTCCGGCTTTGCCATCGACGACGAGGAGCACCTGTCCGGTGTGCGCTGCGTCGCCGCGCCGATCCTCGACCGCGGCGGCCGCCCGGTCGCCGCCCTGTCGATCTCCGCCCCGCGCGAGCGCATGGGTGACGACCGCATCGGCCAGATCGGCATGCTGGTGCGCCAGGCCGCCGAGAAGGTGACCCTGCAGCTCGGCGGCCGGCCGCACTGAAGCGAGACGGCTTCAGCGGTCGTAGTGGAAGCGACAGCTCGCGATTTCCAGCGCCTGGGCTTCGCCGGATCCGGTTACCCGATAGATGAGGCGGTGTTCGCGGGTGATACGCCTCGACCACCAGCCCTTGAGGTCGCCGACCAATGGTTCGGGCTTGCCGATCCCGGCAAAGGGCGAGCGCATGGCGTCTTTGATGAGCTCGTTCACTCGCCCCAGAGCGGCCTTATCGTTCTGTTGCCAGAATAAATAGTCAGCCCAAGCGGCAGAGGAGAAGACGAGCTTCATTCCTCGATCAAGGCCCGCTCAGTCCCCTCGCCGGCATCGAGCTCAGCGATCGAGCGACGCAGACGCTCGGCATTGGCGGGCGTGCCGAGGAGATGGACCGTCTCCCGCAACCCCTCAAATTCGGAGAGCGGTAGAATCACCACCGGCTCGTGATTCTGACGAGTCACGACCAGCTCCGTCCGGTCGGACTCGATCTGATCCAGGTGCTTGGCCATGTTGGCCCGCAACTCGGTGAGAGTGACGTGGGGCATGAGTGTCTCCATTAATCTGTACATATATACGTACAGAAACTGACTCCGCAATCTCTCCCGCATGGAGACCTTTCCACAGCACCCATCCCTCACCGTCATTGCGAGGAGGCGAAGCCGACGAAGCAATCCAGGGCCAGCTCGTGCGGCCCCCGGATTGCTTCGCTTCGCTCGCAATGACGGTGTTTGGAGTTCTGAAAACGTCTCGCGTAGGGGGGAACAGCTTCCACCAGATGAAAAAGACCGATCCGGTCTGCCGATTTTCGCGGCCTGGAATGTTTCGGGCCGCCGCTGGCCCCGCCCCGCCTCGCCCGCCACCATCCTGCCGAGAACCTTCGAACGGGAGGGCATGATGCCCAAGATGACGGCGATGGAAGCGGCGGTGCATGTGCTGCGCAGCGAAGGCGTGGAGGTGGCGTTCGGTGTGCCCGGCGCGGCGATCCTGCCCTTCTACGAGGCGCTGAAGGACAGCGGCATCCGCCATGTGCTGGTCCGGCACGAGGAGGGCGGCACCCATGCCGCCGAGGGCTACACCCGGGCCCGGGCCGGGGCGATCGGCGTCTGCATCGGCACCTCCGGCCCCGCCGGCACCAACATGATCACCGGCCTGTACTCCGCCATCGCGGATTCGATCCCGATCCTGTGCATCACCGGCCAGGCGCCGCGCGCCAAGCTGCACAAGGAGGATTTCCAGGCGGTCGACATCGCCGCCATCGCCCGGCCGGTGACCAAATGGTCGATCACGGTGATGGAAGGCGCCCAGGTGCCCTGGGTGTTCCGCCGCGCCTTCCAGATCATGCGCTCCGACCGGCCCGGCCCGGTGCATATCGACCTGCCGATCGACGTGCAGAAGGAGATCATCGACTACGATCCCGAGACCGACGCGCCGCTGCCGGTCTCCCGGCCGGCGCCGAGCCCGGCCGCCATCGCCCGCGCTATCGACATGCTGCTGGCGGCGGAGAAGCCGCTGATCGTCGCCGGCGGCGGCATCATCAACGCCGAGGCGTCGGACCTGCTGGTCGAGTTCGCCGAGCTGGTGAACGTGCCGGTGGTGCCGACGCTGATGGGCTGGGGCACGATCCCGGACGACCATCCGCTGAACGCCGGCATGGTTGGGCTGCAGACGCAGCACCGCTACGGCAACGCCACCTTCCTGCAGAGCGATGTGGTGCTGGGCATCGGCAACCGCTGGGCCAACCGCCACACCGGGTCGACCGAGGTCTACACCAAGGGCCGCAAATTCATCCATGTCGACATCGAGCCGACCCAGATCGGCCGGGTGTTCTGCCCGGACCTCGGCATCGTCTCGGATGCCCGGCTGGCGCTGGAGGCGCTGATCGCCGAGGCCCGCGGCCGCAAGCTGCCGAAGCGCGAGAGCTGGGTGGCGGGGGTGCAGGAGCGCAAGCGGACCATGCTGCGCCGGACCGATTTCGACACCATCCCGATCAAGCCGCAGCGGGCGTTCCAGGAGATCAACGCCGCCTTCGGCCGCGACACCCGCTTCGTCACCGCGATCGGCCTGTACCAGATCGCCTCGGGCCAGTTCCAGAAGGTGTACAAGCCGCGCAACTACATCATCTGCGGCCAGGCCGGGCCCCTGGGCTGGGAGGTCTCGGCCTGCACCGGCGCCAAGCTGGCCGACCCGTCGGCCGAGGTGGTCGGCATCGTCGGCGACTATTCGCTGCAGTTCCTGATCGAGGAGCTGGCGGTGGCGGCGCAGTATCGCATCCCCTTCGTGCTGGTGGTGCTGAACAACGCCTATCTCGGCCTGATCCGCCAGGCGGAGCGCGGCTACAACATGGATTACGAGGTCCAGCTCTCGTTTCAGAACATCAACGCGCCGGAGATCGGCGATTACGGCGTCGACCACATCAAGGCGGCGGAGGCCTTCGGCTGCATCGCCCGCCGGGTGTTCGACCCGGAGGAAATCGGCGAGGCCTTGCAATGGGCCCGCACCCGCGCCACCCAGGCCAGCCTGCCGGTGCTGGTCGAGATCATCACCGAGCGGGTGACCAACATCGCCATGGGGCCGGAGATCGACAAGGTCACCGAGTTCGAGGAGATCATCGACCTCGCCCCCGCCGCGGCCCGCGAGCCGGAGACGGTGTAGGGCCGGTCCCTCGCCTTCCCTTTCCTGTCATGCCCGGGCTTGACCCGGACATCCGGAGACTGTCGACGCCGTCTGGATTGCCGGGTCAAGCCCGGCAATGACAGCAGCAGAATCGGAGCCCTTCATGCCGCGCTTCGCCGCCAACCTCACCATGCTGTTCAACGAGCATCCGTTCCTCGACCGCTTCGGCCGCGCCGCCGAGGCCGGCTTTGCCGGGGTCGAGTACCTGTTCCCCTACCCCTATCCCAAGGAGGAGCTGGCCGAGCGGCTGCAGCGCCACGGCCTGACCCAGGTGCTGCACAACCTGCCGGCCGGCGACTGGGCCAAGGGCGAGCGCGGCATCGCCTGCCTGCCCGACCGCAAGGGCGAGTTCCAGGACGGGGTCGGCCTGGCGATCGACTATGCCACCGCGCTGGGCTGCCGGCAGGTCAACTGCCTGGCCGGCAAGCGGCCGGCGGGCGTGGCCGAGACGGTGCTGGGCGACACGCTGGTCGACAACCTCCGCTTCGCCGCCAAGGCGCTGGGCGAGGCCGGCATCGACCTGCTGGTCGAGCCGATCAACACCCGCGACATCCCGGGCTTCTTCCTCAGCGGATCGCAGCAGACGCTGGACGTGCTCGACGCCGTCGAGGCGCCGAACACCCGGCTGCAATACGACATCTACCATATGCAGGTGATGGAAGGAGACCTGGGGCCGACGCTGCAGGCGCTGATCTCCCGCATCGGCCACATCCAGGTCGCCGACAATCCCGGCCGGCACGAGCCGGGCACCGGCGAGATCCACTATCCCTTCCTGTTCCGCCTGCTCGACGCGCTCGGCTATGCCGGCTGGGTCGGCGCCGAATACGTGCCGCAGGCCGGCACCGAGGCCGGCCTCGGCTGGTTCGCGCCGTATCGGGCCAGGACGACGGTCGCGGCCTAGGCGGGCCGGCGAAATAGCTTAGTCCCCCCTCCCCTCGCGGGAGGGGGTTAGGGGGAGGGGGTTGGTGCCGCAAGAGCGAGATCATGCGGTATCGGCTGCAGGGAATGGGGCGGGATCTGACGCAGCCGTTCGTCCGGCGCGAACCCCCTCCCCTACCCCCCTCCCGCAAGGGGAGGGGGGACCAGTTTGGGCAACCCCTTCTCCATCATTCACAGGAGTTCGTCATGAACGTCGCCTTCATCGGCCTCGGCATCATGGGCCGCCCCATGGCCGGGCACTTGATCGCCGCCGGGCACAGCCTGTTTCTCCATGACATCACCGGCGTGCCGGCGGAGCTGGGCGGCACCGCCGTCGCCTCCGCCGCCGAGGCGGCGCGGCGGGCCGACATCGTCATCACCATGGTGCCCGACACGCCGCATGTGGAGGCGGCGCTGTTCGGCCCCGGCGGCGTCGCCGAGGGGTTGTCCCCCGGCAAGGTCGTGGTCGACATGAGCTCGATCTCGCCGATCGCCACCAAGGGCTTCGCCGAAAAGATCAACGCCCTGGGCTGCGACTATCTCGACGCCCCGGTCTCGGGCGGCGAGGTCGGGGCCAAGGCCGCCAGCCTGACCATCATGGTCGGCGGGCCGCAGGCCGCCTTCGACCGGGTGCGCCCGCTGTTCGAGGCGATGGGCAAGACCATCACCCTGGTCGGCGGCAATGGCGACGGCCAGACCACCAAGGTCGCCAACCAGATCATCGTCGCCCTGACCATCGAGGCGGTGGCCGAGGCGCTGCTGTTCGCCGCCAAGGCCGGCGCCGACCCGGCCCGGGTGCGCCAGGCGCTGATGGGCGGCTTCGCGGCCTCCCGCATCATCGAGGTGCATGGCGAGCGCATGATCCAGCGCAACTTCGCGCCCGGCTTCCGCATCGCCCTGCACCAGAAGGACCTGGCCCTGGCGCTGGACGGCGCCCGGTCACTGGGCGTGCCGCTGCCGAACACGGCGGCGACGCAGCAGCTGCTGCACGCCGCCATCGCCCAGGGCGGCGCCGCCTGGGACCACTCCGCCATCCTCAAGGTGCTGGAGCGCCAGGCGGATTTCGAGATCGCCGGCCCGGCGGCGCAGCAGGACGCGGCGTAACCAGATGATCTCCCCCTCCCCTTGCGGGAGGGGGCAGGGGGGAGGGGTCTGCGCGCGTCCGCGCGCGAATGCTCAGGCTTCTTCCGCAGTTCTGCGCCGTCGGTCTCTTCGATCGACACCCCCTCCCCCTACCCCCTCCCGCAGGGGGAGGGGGAGAGTGGAAAGGCCATTCGCCGGCAGTCTCGTTTGAAGCACTTTCAAACCGTCGCATCCCTCCCGCCCCTGCCGCCCGGTGCTAGGTTCCCGACGAACGGGACGGGAGACGCGTGATGCGGCTGTGGATCAAGGACCCGCTGGCGATCCTGGCGGAGGGCGCCGAACGCGGCGTGGTGGTCGAGGACGGGCGCATCGCCGAGCTGGTGCCGGCCGGGCGGGAGCCCACGGCGCCGGTGGACAGCGTGTTCGACGCCGGCGCCCATGTCGTGCTGCCCGGGCTGATCAACACCCACCATCATTTCTACCAGACCCTGACCCGCGCCTTGCCGGCGGCGCTGGACCGCGAGCTGTTCCCCTGGCTGCAGGCGCTGTACCCGGTCTGGTCCCGGCTGGACCCGGAGGCGCTGCGCAGCGCCGTCACCGTGGCGATGGCGGAGCTGCTGCTGTCCGGCTGCACCACCACCTCGGACCACCATTACGTCTTCCCGGACGGGCTGGAGCACGCCATCGACATCGAGGTCGAGGTGGCGCGCTCGCTCGGCATCCGCGCCATGCTGACCCGCGGCTCGATGAACCTGTCGGTGCGCGACGGCGGCCTGCCCCCGGACAGCGTGGTGCAGGACGAGGACGAGATCCTGGCCGACAGCGAGCGGCTGGTCGCGGCGCACCACCAGCCCGGCGACGGCGCCATGGTGCAGATCGCGCTGGCCCCTTGCTCGCCCTTCTCGGTCACCGGGTCGCTGATGCGGCGGACGGCGGAGCTGGCCGAGCGGCACGACGTCCGCCTGCACACCCATCTGGCCGAGACCGAGGACGAGAACCGCTTCTGCGTGGAAAAGTTCGGCTGCCGGCCGCTGGACTATCTGGAGGAATGCGGCTGGCTAAGCCCCCGCACCTGGCTGGCGCACGGCATCCATTTCAACGAGGCCGAGGTCGGCCGGCTGGCCCGGGCCGGCACCGCGGTGACGCATTGCCCCTGCTCGAACCAGGTGCTGGCCTCCGGCCATTGCCCGGTGCACGGCATGGAGCAGGCGGGGATGTCCGTCGGCCTCGGCGTCGATGGCTCCGCCTCCAATGACGGGTCGAACCTGATGCAGGAGGTGCGCGCCGCCTTCCTGCTGCAGCGGCACCATTACGGCGTCACCCGGATCAGCCACCGCGACGCGCTGCGCTGGGCCACCGCCGGCTCCGCCGCCTGCCTCGGCCGGCCGGATCTCGGCGTCATTGCGCCGGGGAAGCAGGCCGACCTGGCCCTGTTCGCCCTGGACGAGCTGCACTTCGCCGGCCATGGCGACCCGCTGGCCGCCCTGGTGCTGTGCGGCGCCCACCGGGCCGATTTCGTCATGGTCGGCGGCGCCTGGCGGGTGCGGAACGGCGCCATTCCCGGTCTCGACCTGCCCCGGCTGATCCGCAGCCATCAGGCGCTCGCGGCGCGGATGCGGGCGGGCTGAACGCTCGTACAACCCACGGTCTCCCCAAACCCGTCATTCCCGCGAAAGCGGGAATCTCTCTCCGACAGGCTGCGAGGAGATCCCCGCTTTCGCGGGGATGACGATGAAAGGTGGGTGGAGAAGACATCCGGCTTGCCGAACAGCCGTTCGATTCACTAAAATCTCCATTCGATAGAGTCGAACGGCCGATCGGGAGGTTGGCATGGACGACGGCATGGAGAGCCGGGTGCGGGCGCGGCTGCCGCAGGATGCGCGACGCGAGCAGCTGATCGACGCGGCGATCACCGCGATCGCCGAACACGGGCTGTCGAACGTCACGCTGAGCAAGGTGGCCAGCCTGGCCGGGCTGACCGCCGGCATGGTGAACTTCCACTTCAAGTCGAAGCAGGACCTGCTGCAGGCGACGCTGGCGCGCATGGCCGACGCCTACCGCACCCTGTGCGAGAGCGCGGTGGCCGCCGCCGGCCGGGCGCCGGAGCAGGCGCTGATGGCGCTGGTCCGCGCCAGCTTCGACCCGCAGGTGGCGAGCCTGGAGCGGCTGGCGGTCTGGTACGCCTTCTGGGGCGAGAGCCGGGCCCGCGACGACTACATGGCGACCGTCGGCGCCTCCGACCGCGCCTTCTACGAGGCGGTGCACGCGCTGATGGCCGAGCTGGCGGAGCGTGCCGGCGCCCGGATCGAGCTGCGCGCCGCGGCGCTGGGCCTGTGCGGCCTAGTCGACGCGCTGTCGCAGGAAGCGCTGGTGCAGCGCGAGGCCTTCGACTGGGACGACGCGGTCGACACCTGCCGCCGCTACCTGGCCAACCTGTTCCCGGCGGAATTCGCCGCCCCGACCCGGCTGCGCCTGGTGCCGGAGGCCGAGAGCGACGCCTCCGCCCTGCCGCCGACCCTGCCCGGCTGGACCTATGCCGACCCCGGCATCCATGCGGCCGAGATCGAACGCATCCACCGCCCAGCCTGGCATCTGGTGGCGCATGTCTCGGAGCTGCCGGCCCCCGGCAACTACGTCACCTTCGAGGCGCTGGGCGAGCGCGCCTTCGTCATCCGCGGCGAAGACGGCGGGGTGCGCGCCTTCCACAATGTCTGCCGGCACCGCGCCCATGCCGTGCTGCAGGGCCGCGACGGCCATTGCAGCGGGCTGATCCGCTGCCCCTACCACGCCTGGTGCTATGCCTGGGACGGGCGGCTGCGCGCGGTGGCGGCGGCCAAGACCTTCCCGGAGATCGACACCGCCGGCCTGGGCCTGCTGCCGCTGGACTGCGAGGTGTTCTCGGGCTTCGTCTTCCTGCGCTTCGAGAGCGGCGGCCCGTCGGTGGCCGAGCGCACCGCCCCCTATGCGGCCGAGCTGGCGGCGCACCGGATCGAGGAGATGGTGCCGGTCACCGATTACTGGATCGGCGGGATCGACGCCGACTGGAAGACCATCTGGGACAACTACCTCGAGGACTACCATTTCCCGACCGGCCATCCCGGCCTGTTCGGGCTGATGTCCGGCGCCTATGACCGCGAGCCGGACGACGCCACCCGCACCATCCGCCTGAGCCACGCGTTGCGGCAGGATCCCGGCGGCGGCTGGTCGACCCGCGCCTATGCCCGGCTGCTGCCCGACGTGCCGCATCTGCCGGAGGCGCTGAAGCGGCGCTGGACCTACCTGTTCCTGTATCCCGGCGTGTCGCTGGAGCTGTATCCGGACCTGCTGGATTATTTCCACATCCTGCCGGCCGGGCCCGGCCGGTCGATCCTGCGCTGGCGCGCCTATGCCCGGCCGGACGACCGCCGCGCCATGCGGCTGGCCCGGCGGCTGAACCTGCGGGTGAACAACCGGGTGCATGACGAGGACGCCGCGCTGATCCGCTCGGTCCAGCAGGGCCTGACCGGCTCGGCCTATGGCAGGGGCGTGCTGGGCGAGAAGGAGATCAACCTCCGCGCCTTCCAGGGCTGGATCCGCCGCGACGTGCCGGAGGCCGGGCAATCGCGATAATAGTAGGACGATCGCTTAGACGCTGTTGGCGGCCTTTGGGTCACCGCTCCCGCTGCCATCCCTCGCCGTCATTGCGAGGAGGCGAAGCCGACGAAGCAATCCAGGGGCCGGTGCGCACCGGCCCCTGGATTGCTTCGCTACGCTCGCAATGACGGTGTTGGGAACTCCTAAAGGGTTTCACCGGGCGGGAGAGGCAGTCGGACCACGCCTCACCGATCATGCCGATCGTCTTGACAAGATCAGCCCGACGGCCGTATTAAACCAAAAGGTTAATCAACCAATCGGTTCAATACGTGCCGACGGATTCCCTCAGCCTCACCCTGGCCGCTCTCGCCGACCCGACCCGCCGGGCGATCCTGGCGCGGCTGGCCCGGGGCGAGGCCTCGGTCACCGAACTCGGCGAGCCATTCGCCATGAGCCTGACCGCCGTGTCCAAGCACCTGAAGGTGCTGGAGCGCGCCGGGCTGGTCGCCCGCAGCCGTACGGCGCAGTGGCGCCCCTGCCGGCTGCAGGCCGGGCCGCTGAAGGACATCGCCGACTGGGTCGAGAGCTACCGCCCCTTCTGGGATTCGGGCTTCGACCGGCTGGACGACTATCTGCGCCAACTGCAAGGCAAGGACACCGACGATGACCGCACCCAGTGACGGCGCCGGCGCCGCCCTGAACACGGGGCCGGAGCTGGTGATCACCCGTGTCTTCGACGCGCCGCCCAGCCTCGTGTTCAAGGCCTGGGCCGAGCCCGAGCACCTGGTGCGCTGGCTGGGGCCGAAGGATTTTTCCGCCTCCGCCGTACGGATCGACCTGCGGCCGGGCGGCGCCTGGAGCGCCGTGATCACCTCCCCCGAGGGCAAGGTCCACGGCATGGGCGGGGCGTATCGCGAGATCGCGCCGCCGGAACGGCTGGTCTTCACCTTCGCCTGGGACGAGGAGGATGCGGAGCGGATGCTGATCGCCCTCACCTTCCGCGACCGCGATGGCGGGACCGAGATGACCTTCCGCCAGACCGGCTTCCGCTCGGCGGAGAGCCGTGACAGCCATCGCGGCGGCTGGAGCGAGTGCTTCGACCGGCTGCCGCCCTATCTGGCGCAGATCTGAACCATCGAAGAGGGATCGCGATGAAACGCGCCTATCACGGCAGCTGCCATTGCGGCGCCGTGCGCTTCGAATGCGACGCCGACCTGGAGGCCGGCACCAGCCGCTGCAACTGCTCGATCTGCGGCAAGGGCCGGTTCTGGAAGACGATCGTGCTGGCGCCAGATTTCCGCCTGGTGCAGGGCGAGGACGCGCTGTCGGACTATCAGTTCGGCAGCGGCACGATCCATCACCTGTTCTGCCGCCGCTGCGGCGTCAAGCCGTTCGGGCGGGGCCATATGGAGGCGCTGGGCGGCACCTTCTACGGCGTCAACATCGCCTGCCTGGACGATCTGACGCCCGAGGCGCTGGCCGCGCTGCCGGTCCAGTACGAGGACGGCCGCGACGGCCATTGGGAACGGCCACCGGCGGAGACGCGCTACCTGTAGGCTGCGCACCTCCGCCGCGGTTGCCGTCAGTAGGACGGCGTCACCACCGTGGTGCGCGGCTGCGGCGTCACCACGGTCGCCGACGGGGCCGGCTGCGTCACGATGGTGTCCGGCTTGTCCGGCGGCTGGTTGTTCACCGTGCAGGCGGCCAGCAGCGGCAGCCCGATCAGGGCGGCGGCAAGGGTGATGGAGCGCATGTCCAGGTCTCCCATTCCGTGGAGCGGTGTGTTTCAGCACCGCGCTCGTCAGCAACAGGACGATTCGGCGTCCTGTTCCCGACGGCGCGGGCGGATTGGGCACGGCGGCCCAGGGAAGCGGGCGCGAACGCCCTGGCGGTCGGGGCCGCGGACCGCCGTGCCGGACCGGCTTCATCCGGCCGGTATCAGTAGGACGGCGTCACCACCGTGGTGGCCGGACGCGGCACGACATAGGTCGTGTTCGGGGTGGTGACGACGGCCCCCGGCTGGGTCACGACGGCAGCCGGCGCCGGCTGCGCGACCACGGTGGTCGGCCGGTCCGGCGTGTTGTTCACCGTGCAGCCCGCCGCCAGCAGCGACAGGCCGGCCAGGGCGAAAGCCGTGGAAATGGAACGCATCTCACGTCCTCCAGTTCAGGAAGCGACCCGGATCGAGGCCGCGACGCAAACCCAATGGGACGAAGCGGGAGGCGGTTCCTCCGGATCAATTTACCCAAAATTTGATGGTGATCTTTATGCCGATCCGCCCCCTACCGAGGCGCGGCGGCTGTCGCGAGCCTTGCGGGCGTCGCGGCGGTTCAGGATCACGGCGCTGGCGATGACGAAGGCGGCCACCACCAGGATGATGATCGTCGCCAGCGCGTTGATGTCCGGCGTCAGCCCCAGCCGGACCTTGGAGAAGATCAGCATCGGCAGGGTGTTGGCGCCGGGGCCGGAGGTGAAGGTGGCGATCACCAGGTCGTCCAGCGACAGGGTGAAGGACAGCAGCCAGCCGGACACCATGGCCGGGGCCAGCAGCGGCAGGGTGATGTCGACCATCACCTGCCAGGGCCGGCTGCCGAGATCGGCCGCCGCCTCCTCGATCGACGCGTCCATGTCGGCCAGGCGCGACTGCACCACCACCGCGACATAGGCCATGCAGAAGGTGACGTGGGCGATGGTGATGGTCATGGCGCCGCGCCCGGACGGCCAGCCGAAGCTGTCCTCCAGCGCCACGAACAGCAGCAGCAGCGACAGGCCGGTGATCACCTCCGGCATCACCAGCGGCGCCGTGACCATGCCGGCCAGCAGGAGCCGGCCGCGGAACCGGCCGAGCCGCGCCAGGGCGATGCCGGCCATGGTGCCGAGCGCGGTGGCGATGGTGGCGGAGACCGCGGCGATCTGCAGGCTGAGCAGCGCCGCGTCCATCACCTGCCGGTTGCCCCACAGCGCCGCGTACCATTTGGTCGAGAAGCCGCCCCAGACCGTCGCCAGCCGCGACTGGTTGAAGGAGAACACGATCATCGAGGCGATCGGCCCGTAGAAGAACACGAAGCCGGCCACCAGCCACAGGGTGAGGAAGCGGGACCGGCCTCTCATGCCCCCTCCCCCCGCGCCTGGCGGTTCTGGAACCACAGGATCGGCAGCACCAGGACCAGGAGCAGCACCACCGCCACGGCCGAGGCCACCGGCCAGTCGCGGTTGGAGTAGAACTCGGCGAACAGCACCTGGCCGATCATCGGGCTCGACGGGTTGCCCAGCAGCGCCGGGATCACGTATTCGCCGGTCGCCGGAATGAACACCAGCAGCGACCCGGCGACGATGCCGGGCAGCGACAGCGGCAGGGTGACGTCGAGAAACACCCGCCAGGGCCGCGAGCCCAGATCCATCGCCGCCTCGACCAGGCTCTGGTCCAGCTTCTCCAGCGTCACATAGAGCGGCAGGATCATGAAGGGCAGGTAGGAGTAGACGATGCCGAGATAGACCGCGAACCCGGTGTTCATCATCTCGACCGGCTGGTCGAGGATGCCGCTCCACACCAGGAACCCGTTGAGGATGCCCTGCTTGTTGAGGATCCCCATCCAGGCATAGATGCGCAGCAGGAACGAGGTCCAGAACGGCAGGATCACGAACAGCAGCAGGATGTTGCGCGCGCCGGGCGAGGACCGGGCGATGCCATAGGCGATCGGATAGCCGCAGAGCAGGCACAGGGCGGTCGAGATCAGCGCGATCTTGACCGAATTCAGGTAGCCGGCGAGGTAGAGCCAGTCCTGGGTCAGGAACACGTAGTTGCGCAGCGAGGCGGTGATGGCGGGCCACGCCCCCTCGCCCCATTCCAGCAGCGCCGAATAGGGCGGCCGGCCGACGATGCTCTGGGCCAGGCTGATCTTCAGCACGATCAGGAACGGCACCAGGAAGAACAGCACCAGCCAAGCCGTCGGCACGCCGATGATCAGGCCGCGCCAGGCGTCGCCGACCCGGCGCAGAGCCCGCAGCCAGAGCGGTACGCCAGGCTCGGGAAATGCGGTCATTCGGTCAGCAGCAGCGACGCGGCGGGGGGCCAGGACAGCCAGACCCGGTCGTCCCAGTCGACCGGCCGGTCCTCCTCCCGCCCGCGGCGCTCGTTCTGCCGGCTGACCGAGACCAGACGGCCGTTGCCGAGCCGCACCCGGAACAGCGAGCGGTCGCCGAAATAGCCGAGGTCGTAGACCATGCCCTGCAGCGTGTTGGCGGCGCCCTGCGGCGGCTCGCGCCCGATCGCGATCTTCTCCGGCCGCACCGCGACCGAGACCGGGGTGCCCGGCGCCACCGCCCCGGCATGGGCGACGACCAGCGGCCCGGCCTGCTCCGTCGCCACCGTCACCCGCCCGTCGGCGACACTGTCGACCGTGCCGTCGAACAGGTTGATCGAACCGATGAAATCCGCCGAGAAGCGGCAGTTCGGATATTCGTAGATATCGGTCGGCGTGCCCGTCTGCACGATCCGGCCGCGATTCATCACCGCGATCCGGGTCGACAGGGCCATCGCCTCCTCCTGGTCGTGGGTGACGACGATGAAGGTGACGCCGACCTGGTCCTGGATATTCATCAGCTCGAACTGGGTCTGCTCGCGCAGCTTCTTGTCGAGCGCCGCCAGAGGTTCGTCGAGCAGCAGCAGCTTCGGCTTCTTCGCCAGCGCCCGGGCCAGGGCGACGCGCTGGCGCTGACCGCCGGACAGCTGGTGCGGCCTGCGCGGGCCGAAGCCCTGCAGCTGCACCAGCTCCAGGAGCTCGGCCACGCGGTCGCGGCGCTCCGCCGGGGTCATCGCCTCGTGCTTCAGCCCGTAGCCGATGTTCTTCTCCACGCTCATATGCGGGAACAGGGCGTAGGACTGGAACATCATGTTGACCGGCCGCTCATAGGGCGGCGCGCGGGTGACGTCCTGGCCGTCGATCAGGATGCGGCCGGCGCTCGGCGTCTCGAAGCCGGCGAGCATGCGCAGCAGCGTGGTCTTGCCGCAGCCGGAGCCGCCGAGCAGGCAGAACAGCTCCTTGCGGTGGATCTCGAGGTCGACGCCATCGACCGCGGTGAAGTCGGCGAATGTCTTGGTCAGGCCCTCGATCCGCAGGATCGGTTTGGCCTGCGGGTCGAGCCAGGGCCGGTCCTTGGTGTCCGGATAGCGCTCGGCGGTGGCCATCTAGGGGCGGCGCGGGTTCTGGCGGCGCGAACCCCCTCCCCCTGGCCCCCTCCCGCAAGGGGAGGGGGGACTCGATTGCATTGGCTGAGAGATCTCTCTCCAACCGTCAAAACCCTTGTCCCCCCTCCCCTCGCGGGAGGGGGCTAGGGGGAGGGGGTTGTCGATGCCATGCACCGTCTTTGCCCCTACTGCCCGGCCTTGATCTGGCTCCAGGCCCGGGTGCGCAGGCGCAGCGCGTCCTGCGGCAGGTCTGCCGGGACGTAGAGCTTGGCCCGCGTCGCCGCGTCCGGATAGATCGCCGGGTTCTCCAGGATCTCCTTGTTCACGTACTCCGCGGCGGCCTTGTTGGCGTTGGCGTAGTTGGTGAAGTTGGTGGCGTCGGCGATCACCTTCGGCCGCAGCATGTAGTTGATGAAGATCAGCGCATTCTCGGGATGCGGCGCGTCGGACGGGATCAGCCAGCCGTCGAACCAGGCCGGGCCGCCGGTGTCCGGCACCGAATAGGCCAGGTCGATCTTCACCCCCGCCTCCTCCGCCCGGCTGGCGGCTGTGGCGTAGTCGCCGGACCAGGAGAAGGCCAGGCACAGCTCCTGGTTCGGCAGCTGGTTCAGGTAGTTGGCGGAATCCACCGCCTTGACGTATTGCCGGATCGGCTTGAACAGCGCCGCCGCGGCCTCATAGTCCTCGGCCTTCTGCGAGTTCGGATCGCGGTGCAGATAGGACAGCGCCAGCGGGATCATGTCGGTTGGCGATTCCAGGATCGAGATGCCGCAATCCGCCCATTTCGCCGCCAGCTCGGGCTTGAACAGCATGTCGAGCGAGGTGACCGGCGCATCGGGCATGCGCTGCTTGATCATGTCCACATTGTAGGCGAAGCCGACCGTGCCCCACATGTAGGGCACCAGGTACTCGTTGCCCGGGTCGTGGCCGGCGACGACCTTCAGGATCTCCGGATCGAGATTGCCGTAGTTGCTCAGCTTCGACTTGTCGATCTTGGCGAACACCCCGGCCTTGACCAGCGGCGGGATCAGATGCGAGCCGTGCAGCACCACGTCATAGCCGGAATGGCCGGCCATCATCTTGGCGTCGACGGTCTCGGACGCGTCATAGGTGTCGTAGACCACCTTGATGCCGGTCTCGGCCTCGAAGTCCTGGATCGTGGTCTCGCCGATATAGTCGACCCAGTTGTAGACGTTGACGACCTTCTCCTCCTCGGCCTGCGCCGCGCCGGAGAGAAGGACGGCCGCGGCCAGCAGCCCGGTGGCCAAGGGGGAACGCATCATCGCCTGGCTCCCAATGTCGCCTCACCTGCCGGCCGTTTGTCTGCTCGCCGCGGCCGTCGGCATCCCTTATTCAGAGCCCGGTTCGCCGGGATTCTCCAGCGGATTTTTGACAGAACAATTAACCCGAAAGCGAGCTTACGGAATCCCTCACTTCGTCATTGCGAGCGCAGCGAAGCAATCCATCCATCCGCTCGTGCCGTGCCATGGATTGCTTCGTCGGCTTCGCCTCCTCGCAATGACGGTGAGGACCTGTCCCTTCTCATCCTCCGATCGTGCCCTTCAGCCCGCGCTTGAGCAGGCTGCCGGCGATGATCAGGCGCTGGATCTCGCTGGTGCCTTCCCAGATCCGGTCGACCCGCAGTTCGCGGTTGAAGCGCTCGGCCACGTTCTCGCGCATGTAGCCGCGGCCGCCGAAGATCTGCACCGCCCGGTCGGCGACGCGGCCCGCCATCTCCGAGGCCAGCAGCTTGGCCACCGAGCAGCGGGCGTGCAGCGCCTTGACGTCCAGGCCGCGGTCGTGCGCGTCCGCCGCCTCATAGGTCACCAGCCGCGCGGCGTGCAGCTCGGCCACGCTGTCGGCCAGCATCGCCTGGATCAGCTGGAACCGCGCCATCGGCCCGCCGCCGATCTTCCGATCCGTCGCAAACCCAGTGGCCGCCTCGATCAGCCGGTCGGCCGCGCCGCAGCAGCGCGCCGCGATCATCAGCCGCTCGCGCCGGAACCAGGCGTGGATGAAGCCCATCCCCTGCCCCTCGGCGCCGATCCGGTTCGCCGCCGGCACCCGCACCCGGTCGAAGCGCAGGATCGGATGGTGGTGGCGATAGCTGTGGGTATAGGCCGGGCTGCGGACGGTGCTGAGCCCCTCGGCCGGCATCTCGACGAAGAACAGGACATGCATGCCGTCGGCGTGGCCGCCATCCGTCTTCGCCTGGACGATCACCGTGTCGGCGAGGTTGGCGCTGGTGACATGCCATTTCTCGCCGTCGATGACGTAATGGTCGCCGTCCCGCCGGGCGGTGGTGGCGATGTCGTCGACCTCGGAGCCGGCGCCCTCCTCGGTCACCGCCGTGCAGATGTGCCGCTCGCCCCGCATCAGCGGCAGGATGAAGCGCTCGATCTGCTCCGGCGAGCAGGCCTCGAACATCCAGGACTGCGCCTCGCCATAGCACCAGGCCAGGCCGTTGGTGACGCGGCCGGTCTGCTCCGCGATCGCCACCTGGTCCAGCAAAGGCAGTTGCAGCCCGCCATGGCGCTTCGGCGCGTCGATCCGCGACAGGCCCAGCTCCAGCGCCAGCCGCTCGTGCCGGGCCGCGACCTCGGCCGGGATCTCGCCGCCCGCCAGCTCGGCCTCCACCTCCCACGGGATCAGCTCGGCCTCGACGAAACGGCGGACCCTGTCCTGCCAGTCGCGGGCGCTGTCGGGGAGCGTGAAGCTCATGGCATGCCTCTCAGGGCCGGACCGGGCCGTCCCGGGTGAAGTGCTTGGGGAAGACCGAGACCAGCATCTCGACGGCGCAGGCCCGGGCGTCCTCGCGGCCGAACTCCTTCGGCCCCATCATCACATGCAGCCACAACCCCTCCAGCAGCCCGTTCAGGCTGCGGGCCAGCAGGTCCGGCGACTGCCCCGCCGCCGCCAGCTCGCGGCACAGGGTCAGCAGGGTCAGGTGGTAGTCCTGGTCGTTGGCGCTGCACAGCGCGCGGTAATGCGGCCTTGTCTTGGCCTCGCCCCAGAAGGCGCACCAGGCGGCGATCTTGCGCGGGTTGCAGATGCGGCGGTCGAAATCGGCCAGGACCAGGGCCCACAGCTTCTCCGCCGCGCTCGGCCCGGCCTCGTGCAAGGCGCGGCGCCAATGGGCGCGGTACTCGTCGGACATGTAGCGCAGCGTCTCGACGAGCAGCTTCTCCTTGCTCTCGAAATGGAAGTTGACGATGCCGCGCGACAGGCCGGCGCCATCGGCGACCACGGCCATCGTCGTCTCCTCGTAGCCGCGCTTGGCGATGGCGTCGATCGTCGCCTCGATCAGCTCCTGCCGCCGCAGCTCCTTCGACTGCCGCCGGCCCCCATTCACCTTCCGCGCAGCCTGGCCTTCGGCCATCGGCACCCCCGTCAAATCACCACAAAAGCCTAGCATCGGCGGGGGTTCTTGGGAAGATGTTGAATGGACATCCAGCCAGCTTCTAATTGAACGTTCATTCAACAAGATGGACAGGACGAGCTCCGTCATGCCATGCTGGGCCTCGACATCGCGGCATCAGAACCGCCGGACCAACGACACGAGGACCGCTGCCATGACCCGCAGCCTGGCGCGCAGCAACGCGCAATTCCATCGGGCGTCGACCCGCCTGCCCCTCGGCGTCGCCTCGAACTTCCGCTACTGGGGCGACGACCGGACCATCTATGTGAAGCGCGGCCAGGGCGGCCGGATCTGGGACCTCGACGACAACCCCTATGTCGACTACCGCCTCGGCTACGGCCCGGCAATCCTGGGCTATGCCGACCCGCGGGTGGACGAGGCGGCGCGGCGGGGCATGGAGGTCGGCGGCGTCTTCGCCCTGTCGACCGAGCGCGAGTTCACCGTCGCCGAGCGCATCGCGAAGATGATGCCGGCGGCGGAGCTGGTGCGCTTCTCCAACTCCGGCACCGAGGCGGTGATGGCGGCGCTGCGCCTGGCCCGGGCGTATACCGGCAAGGAGTCCTACGTGCTGGTCGAGGGCAGCTATCACGGGCTGTTCGACGCGGCGATGTGGATGGTGGCGCTGGACCAGTGGGACCCGCAGCGGACCGACCAGGACCCGCCGGTCCGCCCCTATTCCCAGGGCGTGCCGGAGACGGTACGGCCACTGGTGCACCTGACCCCGATGAACGACGCGAACCGGCTGGAGGACCTGCTGCGCCGCCGGGCTCACGAGATCGCGGCGATGCTGATCGAGCCGATCATGGGCAATTGCTGCGGCATCACCGCCGACATCGACTTCGTCCGCGCCGTGCGCGAGCTGTGCGACCGATACGGCGTGCTGCTGATCGTCGACGAGGTGAAGACCGGCTTCCGCGTCGCCCGCGGCGGGGTGCAGGAGCTGATGGGCATCCGCGCCGACATCACCACCATGGCCAAGGCAATGGCCAACGGCTATCCGATCGCCGCCATCGGCGGGCGCGAGGACATCATGCGCCGCTACGGCCGCGGCGTCGCCCATGGCGGCACCTACACCGCCCATTCCGTGGCGCTGGCCGCGGCCGAGAAGACGCTGCAGATCCTGGACGAGACCCCGGCGCTGGACGGCATCGCCGCCTATGGCCGCCGGATGCAGGCCGGGATCAAGCGGATCCTCGATGCCCGCGGCGTGGTGCATTGCTTCGCCGGCCATCCGTCGATGGGCGGGCTGTTCTTCGCCCCGGCGCCGCCGCGCGACTATCGCGACTGGAAGCGCTCCGACTACAGCTTCTACGACGCTCTGGCGCGCGAGCTGCACGAGGAGGGCGTGCTGTGCGAGCCGGATTCGCGCGAGCCCTGGTTCGTCTGCGAGGCGCATGACGACGGCTGCCTGGCCGACACGCTGGCCGGCTTCGAGCGCGCGGTCGACCGCACCCTGGACAAGGTCGGCGACGCCGCGAAGCGGGCCGTGGCACACTGACCACGGGACCGGGGAGCGGCGCCATGCGGGTCGCACGAGGCAATCCAATCTTGTCCCCCCTCCCCTCGCGGGAGGGGGCTAGGGGGAGGGGGTTGCCGATCGGAGGGCACGGACCTTCTCTCAACCTGATCGGGCACTTCGATTCCGACCGGCTGCTCTCGCGGCGGGAACCCC
>NZ_JANX01000027.1 GCF_000767795.1 Inquilinus limosus MP06
CATGCCGATGCCGATGCCGGCGGCGCCGCCGGGATTCTCGGCCGCGGCCTTGATCGCCTCGGCGGTCTGGTACTGGGTGTAGCGGCCGAGATCGCCGACCACGCCCATGCTGCTGCGCCGGTCGAGCGCCTTCTCGACCTCCTCGGGCAGCGAGACGTTCTCGACCAGGAGGGTCGCCACCTCCAGGCCATAGGCGTCGAACTCCGGCTGGATCGCGTCGCGGATCACCTGGCCGACCTTGTCGTAATTGGCCGAGAGGTCCAGCACGGGGATGTTCGCCTTGGCCACCGCTCCGGCGAAGCTGGTGACGATCAGGTTGCGCAGCTGGTCGGTGATCTCGTCGGTGGTGAAGCGGCCGTCGGTGCCGGCGATCTCGCGGATGAAGGCCGCCGGGTCCTTGACCCGGATGGCGTAGGTGCCGAAGGCGCGCAGCCGCACCGGCCCGAATTCCGGGTCACGCAGCATCACCGGGTTCATCGTGCCCCATTTCAGGTCGGTGAACCGCTTGGTGTTGAGGAAGTAGACCTCGGCCTTGAACGGGCTTGCGAAGCCGTATTTCCAGCCCTGCAGCGTCGACAGGATCGGCAGGTTCTTGGTCTCCAGCGTGTACATGCCGGGCTGGAAGACGTCGGCCACCTTGCCTTCGTTGACGAAGACGGCGACCTGGCTCTCGCGCACCGTCAGCTGCGCGTTGTACTTGATCTCGTTGTTGTGCCGCTCGAACCGGTAGACGATGGTGTCCTGCGTGTCATCGGTCCATTCGATGATGTCGATGAACTCGCCGCCGATCTTGCTCCACAGGGACATGGCCGCTCTCCGTCGCCGGCCCCCACGGGCCGGACTCGCGGCGACGATACTATCAGCTTGGGACCAAAAAGAGGCAGCGGGGGAAGAATGGCCGAGGTGACGGTGCGGCCGGCGGGGCCGGGCGATCGCACGGCGCTGCGGGCGGCGCTGGTCGACATGCAGGACTACGAGCGGGCGCTGCACGACACCCGCCTGCCGGGCCGGGAGACGGCCGGGCCGTACCTGGAGTGGCTCGAAGGCCACGCGCCGGCACGCGGCGGCGTGATCCTGGTGGCGGTGTCAGATACGGGCGATCTGGCCGGCTTCTCGGCCTGCTGGGTGCAGCAGGACGACCTGATCTCGGAGACCGCGGATTCGAACCGATTCGGCTATGTCTCGGATGTCTACACCGCGCCGGCCTGGCGCGGCCACGGCGTCGCCGGGCGGCTGCTGGCGGCGATCGAGGCGCATCTGCGCGGCACCGGCGTCACGCGCATGCGGATCGGCGTGCTCGCCGGCAACGACAGCGCCATCCGCGCCTATCGTAAGCACGGCTTCGAGCCATATGAGATGGTGCTGGAGAAGCGGCTGTAGGCGGGCCGGAGACGATGCCCTCGGCCCGCCGGATCGTCAGCTCCGCGTGTTGGGCTGCGAGGCCCGGGCCGCCGGCGGCGTCAGCTTCACGGTCGGCATGGTGCGGGGCAGGGCGTTCGCATCCAGCCGCAGGTCGTAGCGCTCGGCCAGGAGGGCGGTGCCCATGATCAGCAGCCCGGCGCCAGACACGACCAGGAACGGCAGGTACCAGGCCAGGTCGGTCAGCACCATGCCCAGCAGCACCACGCCGGCCGCCGTTTCCGGGATCCCGCTGCCGGCGCCGCTGCGGTAGCCGGAGCGACGCGAGCTGCCCTTCTTCGGCGTGCGCACGAAGCCGCTGCGCCGGCCAAGGAAGGCCTCGATCACGCCCCGCGAGTTCGAGATCGACAGGCCGGCGTTCAGCGCCATGGTGGCCAGCATGTCCATCACCGCCTGGCCCAGCCGCTCGCGCCGCACGGCACAGCGGCCGGAAACCAGGAACGCCGCGGTGCCGGCGATGCCGAGCACGGTCGAGACCACGCCGAGCGCGGTCAGCGCCACCGGCTGGTCGAAGCCGACGATGAGGAACATCAGCGTGTTCACCATCGCCAGCGCACCGAGCGGGTAGAACAGGCACTGCAGCAGCTGCAGGCTGACCGCGACCTTGGCCTTGCGGGGCAGTGTCGACCGCCAGATCGTCGGCAGCAGCTTGCAGGCGACCTGGGTGAAGCCCTTGGTCCAGCGGAACTGCTGCACCCGCCAGGCGGCGACGCTCGACGGCAGCTCGCCCGGCACGGTGATGTCGGATAGGTAGCGGGCGCGCCAGCCCTTGAGATGGGCGCGCAGGCTGAGGTCCAGATCCTCGGTCAGCGTGTCGGCCTTCCAGCCGCCGGCGTCGTCGATCGCGGCGCGGCGCCAGATGCCGCAGGTGCCGTTGAAGGGCAGGGGCAGCCCGGTCATGCTGCGGGCCGGCTGCTCGATGCCGAAATGCGCGTCCAGCATCAGCGTCTGGGCGCGGGTCAGGCGGTTCTCATCGCCGTTCAGATGCTCCCAGCGACCCTGCACGAAGGCCAGCTTCTTGTCGTTCTCCAGCACACCCACGGTGCGGCGCAGGAAGTCCGGCCGCGGGATGAAGTCGGCGTCGAAGATCGCGACATAGGGGTGGTCGGTGACGGCCAAGCCGGCATGCAGCGCCCCGGCCTTGAAGCCGGTGCGGTCGACCCGGTGCAGCCGGTGGGCGTCGACGCCGGCGGCGCGCAGCTCCTGCACCGCCGCCTCGGCGATTCCGCGGGTCTCGTCGATGCTGTCGTCCAGCAGCTGGATCGTCAGCTTGTGCTGCGGCCAGTCGAGGGCGGCGGCGGCGCCGAGGATGCGGCGCACCACATGCCGTTCGTTGAACACCGGGATCTGGATCAGCACCCTGGGCAGGGCGTCATCCGGAGTCGGGGCCGTCCGCTGAGTCGCCAGGCTCTGCCCCTGCGACTGATGCCGCCAGAAGGTGATCGCGAGCCAGAGGAGATTGCAGGACAGGAGGCATAATAGCGTCATCGCGATGGCCAGTAGACCGTAGACGCCGAATTCGACGATATCCAAGGGGGTCAAGATGGCCCGGCCTTTTCTTGCGTATATTCAGAACTCACAACAGCCGACTCATGTCGTTGTTCCGTCAGTGTACCGTATCGGCACCATGCTGACATCAAACGCAGCGGAACGTGGCGCCAGCATGGCAGGCTTCGGCCGGTCCCATGAACTTGGCAGCCGGAATGGCTTGAATCGTCGGACTTGTACGATAGGCTGGCCCGCGGCCCGCCGAACCGGGGCCATGGAGGAAGCCACCATGACCAAACCCGTCGTCCTCGCCTTGGCCGGCCTGATGCCCGGTCCCTTCGCCGAGCTGGAGGCGAATTGCACCGTGCACCGGCTGTGGGAGGCCGAGGATCGCGAGGCGCTGATCCAGCGCGTGGCGCCGGAGGTGCGCGGCATCGTCACCGGCCCGGGCGTCTCGGCGGAGTTCATGGACCGGTTCCCGGCCCTGGAGATCATCGGCAATTTCGGCGTCGGCTACGACAAGGTCGACACCGCCCATGCCAAGAGCCGCGGCGTCCGCGTCACCAACACCCCCGGCGTGCTCGACGACGAAGTGGCGGATCTCGGCCTCTTGCTGATGCTGGCGACGGCCCGCCGGCTCTGTGTCGGCGACCGCTTCGTCCGTGCCGGCAAATGGACCCAGGGTGGCCTGCCGCTGGCCCGCAGCCTACGCGGCAAGCGCCTCGGCGTGGTCGGCATGGGCCGGATCGGCCAGGCGGTGGCGGAGCGGGCGAAGGTCTTCGGCCTGTCGATCGCCTGGCACGGCCCGCGGGTGAAGCCGGAGATCGACCATCCCTACTATCCCGACCTGGTCGCGCTGGCGAAGGACAGCGACGTGCTGGTGCTGTGCTGCCCGGGCGGTGCCGCGACGCACCACATCGTCAACCGCGCGGTGATCGAGGCGCTGGGGCCCGAGGGCATCCTGGTCAACATCGCCCGCGGCACGGTGGTGGACGAGCCGGAGATGGTCTCGGCCCTAGTCGACGGTCGCCTCGGCGCCGCCGGGCTCGACGTGTTCGAGCACGAGCCGACGGTGCCGGAGGCGCTCTACAAGCTCGACAACGTGGTGCTGCAGCCGCATGTCGGCAGCGCCACGGTGGAGACCCGCAACGCCATGGCCGACCTCGTGGTCCGCAACCTGCTGGCCCATTTCGCCGGCCAGCCGCTGCTGACGCCGGTGGTGTGACCGGAGGCTGCAGCCACTCACTCGTCATTGCGAGCGCGGCGAAGCAATCCAGGGCCGTTTGGCGTGGCCCTGGATTGCTTCGTCGGCTTCGCCTCCTCGCAATGACGGCGAGGAACGGTATTCAGCGCCCGTTCGCCTTGCGCCAGGCGGCGAAGTCGGTCCTGGTCTGCTCCTCGGTCGCCGGGTAGAGGCCGAGGATCGAGCGGCCCTTCATCACCTCCTCGGTGACGAAATCCTCGAAGGCGGTCATCTCCACCGCCTCGTCGGCGATCTCGTCGGCGATGTTCGCCGGGATCACCACCACGCCCTCGCCGTCGCCGACCACGACGTCGCCCGGGAACACCGGCACGTCGCCGCAGCCGATCGGCACGTTGATGTCCAGCGCCTGGTGCCGGGTCAGGTTGGTCGGGGCCGCCGGGCGGTTGTGATAGGCGGGGATGCCGAGCTTCGCGATCTCCGGCGAATCGCGGAAGCCGCCATCGGTGACCACGCCGGCGACGCCGCGCTTCATCAGCCGTGCCACCAAGATCGACCCGGCCGAGGCCGCGCGCGCGTCCTTGCGGCTGTCGATGACGAAGACGGCGCCGGGCGGGCAGTCCTCGACCGCCTTGCGCTGCGGGTGGGCGCGGTCCTGGAACACGCTGATCGGGTTCAGGTCCTCACGTGCCGGGATGTAGCGCAGGGTGAAGGCCTCGCCGACCATCGGCGCGCCCGACGGGTTCAGCGGGTGCACGTCCTGGATGAACTGGTTGCGCAAGCCGCGCTTGAACAGCGCCGTGGTCAGGGTGGCGGTGCTGACGGTCTTCAGCTTGTCCCGGGTCTCGGGCTTCAATCCGGTCATTCCTTCGTCCTCATTCGAAAAGGTCAGCCGCCGACGGCGCCCTGGGTGCCGACATAGAGCGCATAGACGGACTGGCTGGCGGCCATGAACAGGCGGTTGCGCATCTCGCCGCCGAAGCACAGGTTGGCGCAGCGCTCGGGCAGGGCGATCCGGCCGATCGGTTTGCCGTCGGGGTTGAACACCATCACCCCGTCGAGCTCGTCGCTGCCCATGCCCCAGCCGCACCACAGGTTACCGTCGACATCGACGCGCATGCCGTCGGCCGTGCCCTTGCCGCAATCGACCGCGACGCGGCGGTTGGCGATGCCGCGGCCGCCATCGACCACGTCATAGGCGTGGATCAGGCGGTTCGGCGTCGCCCGCGATTCGATCACGTAGAGGATCTTCTCGTCCGGCGAGAAGGCCAGGCCGTTGGGCCCGTTGAGGTCGCCGGCGACCACGGTCAGCGTGCCGGTCTCCGGGTCCAGCCGGTACAGGTTGCTGGGCAGCTCCGGCTCCGCCTTGCGGCCCTCGTAGTTGCCGCCGATGCCGAAGGGCGGGTCGCTGAACCAGACTGAGCCGTCGGACTTGGCCACGATGTCGTTCGGCGAGTTCAGCCGCTTGCCCTCGAAGCTGTCGGCCAGGACCGTGATGGTGCCGTCATACTCGGTGCGGGTGACGCGGCGGCCGATGTTCTCGCAGGTCACCAGCCGGCCCTGGCGGTCGCGGGTGTTGCCGTTGGCGAAGCCGGAGGGCTTGCGGAAGGGGCTGACCGCCCCGGTCTCCTCGTCCCATTTCAGGATCCGGTTGTTCGGGATGTCGCTCCACAGGAGATAGCGGCCGTCGCCGAACCAGACCGGCCCCTCGCACCAGCGGCAGCCGGTGGCGATGCGCTCCACCGCTGCGTTGAACAGCCGGTAGGGCGCGAAGCTGGGATCCAGCACCTGCACCGCCGGGTCCGGGTAGCGCGTCGACGGCGCCCAGTCCGCCCAGGCCCCGGTCGTGACCGATGCGGCGGCGATGGTGGCTCCGGCCATGATCACCTCACGTCTGCTGCGGTTCATGCCTCAGGTCTCGCGGTGGTCAGAAGATGTCCGGCTCGGCCACCGGGGCGCCGAAGCCGGTCTCGAGGAAGTCGAAGTCGCAGCCCTCATGCGCCTGGCGGATGTGGCGGTTGAACATCCAGCCATAGCCGCGCTCGTAGCGGGGCGGCGGCGGCTGCAGCTCGGCCCGGCGGCGCGCCAGCTCCGCCTCCGGCACCTCCATGTCGAGGCGGCGGGCGGCGACGTCCAGGGTGACGATGTCGCCGGTGCGCAGCAGCGCCAGCGGGCCGCCGACATAGGATTCGGGCGAGACGTGAAGGATGCAGGCGCCGTAGCTGGTGCCGCTCATCCGCGCGTCGGAGATGCGGACCATGTCGCGCACCCCCTGCTTCACCAGCTTCTTCGGGATCGGCAGCATGCCCCATTCCGGCATGCCCGGGCCCCCCTGCGGCCCGGCGTTGCGCAGCACCAGCACATGGTCGGCGGTGACGTCCAGGTCGTCGCTGTCGATCGCCGCCTTCATCGACGGGTAGTCGTCGAACACCAGGGCCGGGCCGCTGTGCTTGAGGAAGCGCGGCTCGCAGGCGCTGGGCTTGATGACGCAGCCATCGGGCGACAGGTTGCCGCGCAGCACGGCCAGCGCGCCCTCGGCATAGAGCGGGTTGTCGATCGGCCGGATCACATCCTCGTTGTAGATCTCGGCGCCGGCGATGTTCTCGCCCACGGTGCGGCCGCTGACGGTCAGCGCGTCGAGCTTCAGATGGTCGCGCAGCCGCGTCATCAGCCCCGGCAGGCCTCCGGCGTAGAAGAAATCCTCCATCAGGTACCGGTCGCCGCTGGGGCGGACATTGGCGATCACCGGCACCACCCGGCTGGCGGCGTCGAAATCGTCCAGGCCGATGTCGTGACCGGCGCGGCGGGCCATGGCGACGAGATGGATGATGGCGTTGGTCGAGCAGCCCATCGCCATCGCCACCACGATCGCGTTCTCGAAGGCGGCGCGGGTCTGGATCTTCGCCGGGACCAGGTCCTCCCACACCATCTCGACGATGCGGCGGCCGCAGGTCGAGGCCATGCGGATATGGCCGGCATCCGCGGCCGGGATCGAGGAGGCGCCGGGCATGGTCAGGCCCAGCGCCTCGGTGATCGCGGTCATGGTGCTGGCCGTGCCCATGGTCATGCAGTGGCCGTAGCTGCGGGCGATGCCGCCCTCGATATCGACCCAGTCCTGGTCGCTGATGTTGCCGGCCCGGCGCTCGTCCCAGAACTTCCAGGCGTCGGAGCCGGAGCCGAGCACCTTGCCCTTCCAGTTGCCGCGCAGCATCGGGCCCGCCGGCATGAAGATCATCGGCAGGCCGGCATTGGTGGCGCCCATCAGCAGGCCGGGGGTGGTCTTGTCGCAGCCGCCCATCAGCACCGCGCCGTCGACGGGGTGGGAGCGCAGCAGCTCCTCCGCCTCCATCGCCAGCATGTTGCGGTACAGCATGGTGGTCGGCTTGACGAAGCTCTCCGACAGCGACAGCGCGGGCAGTTCCATCGGGAAGCCGCCGGCCTGCAGCACGCCGCGCTTCACATCCTCGACCCGGGTCTTGAAATGGGCGTGGCAGGGATTGGCGTCGGACCAGGTGTTGAGGATCGCGATCACCGGCATGCCGGCCCATTCCTCCGGCGCGAAGCCCATCTGCATGGCGCGGGATCGGTGGCCGAAGGAGCGCAGGTCGTCGGGCGCGAACCAGCGGGCGCTGCGGAGGGTGTCGGGGGTCTTGCGGCGATTGTCGGTCATGGCTCGCTGCCGTCGTCGGGAGAGGATCGGTGGCTGGGGAGGCAGGGACTCAATTCTGCAGCCCCCATCGTCGCACCGTCCGGCGTTCGATGGTCCGGAAAATCACGTTCTCGACCACCAGGCCGATGACGATGACGGTGAGCAGGCCGGCGAACACCGAGGGGATGTCGAGCAGGTTGCGGTTCTCGAAGATGAACCAGCCGAGGCCGCCCTGGCCGGAGGACACGCCGAACACCAGCTCGGCCGCGATCAGTGTGCGCCAGGCGAAGGCCCAGCCGATCTTGAGGCCGGTCAGGATCGAGGGGAAGGCGGCCGGCACCAGGATGCGGGCGACATAGCCGAAGCCCTTCAGCCCGTAGTTGCGGCCGACCATGCGCAGCGTGTTGGACACGGCCAGGAAGCCGGAATGGGTGTTCAGCGCCACCGCCCACAGCACCGAATGAATCAGCACGAAGACAAGGCTGCCGATACCGAGGCCGAACCAGATCAGCGCCAGCGGTAGCAGCGCGATCGCCGGCAGCGGGTTGAACATCGCTGTCATGGTTTCGAGGAAATCGGTGCCGACCCGGGTGTTGATCGCCAGCACGGTCAGGGTGGCGGCGAGCGCGATGCCGGCGGCATAGCCCATCAGCAGCACCTTGATCGAGGTCCAGGCCCGCAGCGCCAGCGGGCCGTGCAGGAAGCCGTCCACCATGGCCGACAGGGTATCGCTCAGCGTCGGGAACAAGAGCGGGTTGTCGAGGATCGAGGCATAGACCTGCCAGATCGCGGCCAGCACCAGGATCAGCAGGGTCTTGCGGATGAAGGCGCTGCCCCACAGCAGCTCGGCGATGCCGAGCTTCCGCTCCACGGCGCCGATCTGGGGGGCGGCGGCTTCGGCGTCCGCCATCAGGATGCGGGCCTGGCCCATCATGGTCACTCCCTGTGGCCCGGCCCGGCGAAGAGCAGGTCGTGGATCTGCTGCTCCAGCTGGCCGGCGCTGCCGTCCTCGGCCGAGACCTGGTCGACGTCGCGCACCTCGGCCTTGACCCGGCCGGGATGCGGCGACAGCAGCAGGATGCGGTTGCCGATGCGGATCGCCTCGGCAATGGAATGGGTGACGAACAGCACGGTGAAGCGGGTGTCCTGCCACAGCTGCAGCAGCTCGTCCTGCATCTGCCGGCGGGTCAGGGCATCGAGCGCGGCGAAGGGCTCGTCCATCAGCAGGATGTCCGGCTCCATCGCCATGCCGCGGGCGATGGCGACGCGCTGCTTCATGCCGCCCGACAAAGTGTGCGGATAGCTGTCGACCGCCCGGGTCAGATGGACCTTCTCGATATAGGCGCGGGCCCGCTCCTCCGCCTCCCGCCGCGGCAGCCTGCGCGCCGTGCGCAGCGGGAACATCACATTCTCCAGCACCGTCTTCCAGGGCAGCAGCTGGTCGAACTCCTGGAACACCATCATCCGGTCGGCGCCCGGCTCCGCCACCTCGCGGTCCTTAATCCGGATCGCGCCCTCGCTCGGCGTCATGTAGCCGCCGACCGCCTTCAAGAGGGTGGACTTGCCGCAGCCGGACGGGCCCAGCAGCACGAAGCGGTCCGACTGGTCGACCTGGAAGCTGACCCGCTCGGTCGCCGTGACCTGGACCGATGGCGTCTTGTAGCGCAGCGTGACGCTGCTGACCTCGAGCAGCGCCATCTCAGTTGCCGTTCAGATCGCTGGCGATCGGCAGATAGTAGTCGGTCCAGGCCTTCGGCTCGGTCTTCAGCGTGCCGATCTTGTACAGGTGCTGCGCGAACTTCATCGTGCCCTGCGGCGCGGCGATGAAGTCCATCATCCCCGGCTGCTTCAGCATCTCCATCAGGTCGTCGGTGCTGGTCTTGTCGCCGGTGACCTCGCGATAGATCTCGACCGCGGCGCGCGTGTCCTTGTGGATGAAATCGACGGCCTCCAGCGTCGCCGCCTTCACCGCCTCGACCAGCTTCGGGTTGGCGTCGGCGAAGCGGGTGGTGGTGAAGAACTGCGCCTGGGTCAGCGGCCCGCCGATGATGTCGGGCGATCGCAGCACGACGCGGGTGCCGGGGATGGTCTTCAGCTCGAAATAGTCGAAGGGCGGGGCCGAGAAGTGGCTGGTCACCTCATGCTGCGGGTTGGCCAGGGCCGCCGCCGCGTCCGGGTGACCCAGCTGCACCGTGTTGCCGTCCAGCTTGGCCCACTGGTCCGCGCCGAAGGCCTGGGCGGCCGCCATCTGCAGCAGGATCGCCTGGGTCGAGACGCGGACGGTCGGCACCGCGATCTTGTCGGCCGGCCCGAAATCCTGCAGCGACTTGATGCCCGGGTTGCGGGTGATGAGGTTCAGGGGCAGGGCCGAGGAGGCGACGATGCCCTTCACCCCGCCGCGGGTGCGGTCCCACAGCAGCAGCAGGTTGCCGACGCCGGTGTTGACGATGTCGACGCCGCCGGCCAGCAGCGCATCGGTCTGGGCGCCGCCGCCGGAGAAGGTGGTCCAGCTGACCTTCAGGTCAGGCACGCCCAGCGCGGCCGCGTGCTTCTCCACCAGCTTCTGCCGCTCCATGACATGGGCGGCCATGTACAGGATGCCAGGCTGGCGGGAGATGGTGATCTCGGCCTTGTCCTGGGCCATGCCCGGCGTCGCGGCGGCCAGGGTGCCGGCCAGCGCCAGCGCGGCCGCGCAGAGTCGCATCCACTTCATCCGTGTTTCCTCCACGATAGGGCGTCGGGCTCCGGCCGGTTCGATCCGGCTTCGGGCCGCTGGGGCACCTCGGTTGCGAGTCACTGAGACACTAATGCATTAGTGCATTTATGGCCAAGCGCGATTATCATCGCCATTGCGGGCGACGTCCCGTCCCGCTCAAATCGCGGGGACAGTGGGGACGAGGATTCCACCAGCATGACCGTCACGGCGATCCAGCTCGACCGCGCCCGGCAGGCGGCGCCGCAGGTCTATGAACGGATGCGCGAGCAGATCATCGCGCTGGCCCTGGCGCCGGGGACGGTGCTGGCGCGCAACGAGCTGATGGCGCAGTTCGGGGTCAGCCAGACGCCGATCCGAGACGCCCTGCTGCGGCTGGCGGAGGAGGGGCTGGTCGACATCTTCCCGCAGCACGCCACGGTGGTCAGCCCGATCGACCTGGCGGCGGCAAGGCAGGCGCATTTCCTGCGCCGGTCGGTGGAGCTGGAGGTGGTGCGGACCCTGGCCCGCCGCGAGGACCGGTCCTTCGTGCCGCGGCTGTACACGCTGATTGCCCGCCAACGTGCGCTGGTCGACGCGCAGGATTTCGAGGCCTTTGCCGAGACCGACCAGTCGCTGCACCGCCAGCTGTGCGAGGCGGCGGAGGTGTCCGGCCTGTGGGCGCTGATCCGCAGCCGCAGCGGCCATCTCGACCGGCTGCGCCGGCTGCATCTGCCGGTGCCGGGCAAGGCCCAGTCGATCCTGGACGACCATGCCCGCATCCTCGACGCCATCGCCGCGGGCGACGCCGACGCGGCGCAGGAGACGCTGCGCCGGCACCTGTCCGGCACGCTGGCGCAGGTCGACGAGATCCGCGCGAAGTTTCCGGACTACGTCAGGGGATGATCGGCCCCGGAGCGCGCTGCTCCCGCCACCAGACATAGGCGCCGGCGGCGACGATGACGGCGCAGCCCAGCAGCGGGCGGGCGCCGATCACGTCGCCGAACACCAGCCAGCCATAGACCAGGCCATAGAGCAGCTGGCTGTACTGGAACGGCGCCAGGGAGGAGGCCGGGGCCTGGCCGAAGGCCGCGATCAGCAGGGTGTGCGACAGCAGGCCCAAGAGCCCCATCGCCACCATCAGGCCCCAGCCGGCGGCGTCGGGCGGGGTCCAGACGAAGGGCTGAGCCAGGCTCAGCAGCACCGTGCCGACCAGGGCGGTGATGAACAGGGTGGTGCGGGGATCCTCGCCCTCCAGCCGCCTTGTGACGACTAGGCCGATCGCCCAGAACAGCGCCGCCCCGAAGGCGACCAGGCCGCCGACCACCCCGACGCCGTCGCCGCTGGGCCAGACGATGATTAGCATGCCGATGAACCCGGCCGCCACCGCCGCCCAGCGATGCGGGCCGACATGCTCGCCCAGGAACAGCACCGACAGCACGATCACCAGCAGCGGCGCGATGAAGTTGATCGCGAACAGGTCGGCCAGCGGCATCAGGCTGAAGCCAAGGATGGCGAGCACGGCGGAGGCCAGCAGCGCCAGGGCTCGCACCAGCTGCAGCCCCGGCCGGGCGGTCGCGGCCATCCGCCGGACGCAGGCCGGTCCCGCGATCAGCAGCATCGGCAGCGCGTGGAAGGTGTAGCGCGCCCAGGTCACCTGGACCGGGTCGTAGCGGCCGGTCAGCAGCTTCGACACCGTGTCCATGGTGGTGAAGCTGCCCATCGCCGCCAGCATGAGCAGCATGCCGGCGGCGGGGGCGGCCACGGTCCGCGGCAGGGCGGGCGGCATGGCCGGGTCAGATCCTCAGGGCGTCTGCACGCCGCGCGTGTTCAGGTAGACCGAGCGCAGCGAGGTGGTGGCGCAGATGAACAGGCGGTTCTTCTTCACGCCGCCGAAGCAGACATTGGCTACCACCTCCGGCACCTTGATCTTGCCGATCAGCGTGCCGTCGGGGCTGTAGCAATGCACGCCGTCGCCGGCGCTGGTCCAGATGTTGCCGTGATGGTCGACGCGGAAGCCGTCGAACAGGCCGAAGGTGCAGTCGGCGAAGACCTCGCCACCGGCCAGCGTGCCGTCGTCGCGCACCTGGAAGCGGCGGATGTGCTTCGGCCCATCCGGGGTATGGGTGGCGCCGGTGTCGGCGACGTAGAGGAGCTTCTCGTCCGGCGAGAAGGCGATGCCGTTCGGCTTGACGAAATCGGTCGCGATGGCCTTCAGCGCCCCCGATTTCGGGTCGAAGCGGTAGACGTGGCAGCCGTCTTGCTCGGGCTCCGACTGATGGCCTTCATACTCGGACAGGATGCCGTAGGACGGGTCGGTGAACCACACCGTGTCGTCCGACTTCACCACCACGTCGTTCGGCGAGTTCAGGCGCTTGCTGTTATAGCTGTCGGCCAGCACGGTGACGCGGCCGTCATATTCGGTGCGGCTGACCCGGCGGCCGCCATGCTCGCAGGACACGAGCCGGCCCTGGCGGTCGCGGGTGTGGCCGTTGGTGTAGTTCGACGGGTTGCGATAGACGCTGACGCTGCCGTCGGTCTCGTCCCAGCGCATGATCCGGTTGTTCGGGATATCGCTCCACAGCAGATAGCGGCCATCGCCGAACCAGACCGGCCCCTCCGACCAGCGCAGCCCGATATCGCTGGCCAGCACGTCGATATGGACATTGCCCATGACATAGCCGGCGAAGCGCTTGTCCAGCACCTCGAAACAAGGGTCGAGCATTCCCGGTTTCCTCCCTTGGCCCGGGGCCTGGCCCGGACGGTCCCTATTGATCGGACATAACTGGCCGGAGTGTTGCGCCCCCGCCGGAGAGCCGTCAACGATTCGGCGGATGAAAAATCGGTCAGAGCCTGGCCTGAAATTCGTTCCGGTGAGTCGGCTGGCGTGGTTTTCGAGAACCGGAGCGCAGCGCACATTTGGTGCGTGAGCACCGGAAGCGGAGAAAATCGCGTCAGACGGCCGCCGGGGCGAGTTTCGGGCCAGGCTCTCAGGCCGCCGACCGGCCGCCGCGTCCATACAGCAGCAGCATCAGGATGATCACCAGCCCGTAGATGATCTGCCGCCCGGCCTCCGGCATCTGCATCACCGACAGCACGCTCTGCAGCAGCACGATCAGGATGGTGCCGACCACGGTGCCGGCATAGCGGCCCTGACCGCCCAGGATGTTGGTGCCGCCGATCACCACCGCGGCGATGGCCGGCAGCAGGTAGGGGTCGCCCATCGCCTGGTAGGCCTTGCTGGAGTAGCCGGCGAGCAGGATGCCGGCCAGGGCCGAACACAGCCCGCACAGGGTGAAGGCGCCGAGGATCACCAGCCGGGTGTTGACGCCCGACAGATAGGCCGCGGCCTCCTTGTTGCCGATAGCATAGATGTAGCGGCCCATCGGCGTGCGGGTCAGCAGGAAGACGATGCCGAGCGACAGCAGGGCCCAGACGAACACCGCCATCGGGATGCCCAGCAGCTCGGTCTTGGCCAGGAACTGCATCGGCGGCGTGGCCATGCTGGTGGGGGAGAAGCCGCCGGTCAGCATCACCATCAGCCCGCGCAGCACGGTGTTGACGCCGAGGGTGAAGATCATCGACGGCACCCGCAGCACGGCGACGCCGAGGCCGTTGACCAGCCCGACCAAGGCGCCGACCGCGAGGCCGACCGGGATCGCCTCCGGCCCACCCGCCGCGGTGGCCAGCATGGCCGAGGCGGCGATGGTCCAGGGCACCGACAGGTCGATATGGCCCATCAAGATCACCAGCATCATCCCGGCGGCGACGACGCCGAGGAAGGCGGCGACCTTGAGCTGCTGCAGCAGGTAGACCGGCGACAGGAAGGTGGCCGTGCCCTGGGTGATGGCGGTGTAGGCCGTGCCCGCCGCCAGGATCAGGATGACGAAGCCGCAGGCCACCAGGATCGGCCGGTCGATGGAGCGGAGATAGGCTTGCATCGGTTCCCCGCTATCCGAACAGCTGCAGGCGGTTCTTGACCGTGAACACCCGGGCGGCGCCCAGCGAGACCGCGCCCAGCAGGATCACGCCCTCGAACAGCGGCTGCAGCAGCGGATTGGCCAGGAAGCCCAGCACGCTGTCCTCCGGCACCACGCGGAAGCAGAAGGAGATCGCGCGCAGCACCATGACGCCGACGATCGACGCCACCGCGCCGCCGGAGCCGCCGAACAGCGAGGTGCCGCCGATCACCACCGCGGCGATCGAGTTCAGGGTGTAGGCGCCGGCCATCGGCGTGTCGGCGTTGCCGCTGCCGGTCTGCAGCGCCAGATAAAGTCCGGCGACCGCGGCGAAGAAGCCGGCCAGGGTGAAGGCCGCCAGCTTCGACCGGTCGATGGCGACGCCGGACATGAAGGCCGCCTGCTCGGAGGAGCCGATGGCGTAGCAGCCGCGGCCGGTGACCGAGTTCTTGAACGGCAGCCAGACCAGCAGCACCACCAGCGCGATCAGGATCGCCGGCACCGGGATGGACTGGATCGCCTGGAACCAGCCCGGCAGGTCGCCGCCCCACCAGCCATAGGTGTCGGCGAGGTCGAACAGCGTGTTGGTGGCGGCCCAGGACAGGTCGCTGTCAACCGCGCCGCCGGGCGTCGGCCGCAGGAACAGGGCGATGCCGATCAGCACCGCGCCGGTCGCCAAGGTGGCGATGATCGGCTGGATCCGGCCATACACGACCAGGGCCCCGTTGATGAAGCCCGCCAGCAGCCCGGCGCAGAGGCACAGGACGATGCCGAGCGCCAGGTCCCAGCCGCTGCCGGTCAGCAGATGCGACGCCAGGCAGTTCACCATCGTCATCAGCGGCCCGACCGAGAGGTCGAGCCCGCCCAGCAGCACCGGCACGGTCTGCGCCATCGCCACCAGCGCCAGCGTGAAGGTCTCGTTGGCGTTCTGGACGATCAGGTCGGCGCTGCCGCCGCGCGGATGCTGGTACGAGTAGAGGCCGTAGAACAGCACGAACAGGCCGATGGCCAGCAGCAGCCCGCCCTGGCGCGACAGGCGGTGGAGCAGGGCGCTCATGCCGGCACCGCCTCGGCCGCCCGGCCGTTGGTCTCCAGGTTCAGGGCGCTGGCGACGATGTTGGTCTCGGTGATCGCGTCGCCCTCCAGCGTCCGGATCACGCGGCCGCCATAGAGGATCAGCACCCGGTCGCAGCAGCCGATCAGCTCGTCATAGTCGGTCGAGTAGAACAGGATCGAGGTGCCGGCGGCTGCCAGATCGTGCAGCAGCTGGTAGATCTCCTGCTTGGTGCCGACATCGATGCCCCGCGTCGGGTCGTTCAGCAGGATGATGCGGGCGTCGGTCAGCAGCCATTTGGCGATCGCCACCTTCTGCTGGTTGCCGCCGGACAGGGTGCCCACGGCGGCGTCGGCCGATCCGATCTTGATCCGCAGCGCCTCGACCATGCGGGCGATGCTGTCGCTCTCGCGCTTGCGGTCGATCACGCCGCCCTTGGCCATGCCGCCCAGCGCCGCCAGGGTGATGTTCTCGCCGACCGACATCGGCAGCAGCAGCCCCTCGGTCTTGCGATCCTCCGGGATCAGCGCCATGCGGATGCCGGCGCGCTTGGCCCGGGACGGGCTGCCGACCCGCACCGGCCGGCCGTCGACCAGCACGCTGCCCTCGACCCCGCGCAGCACGCCGAACAAGGCCAGCAGCAGCTCGCGCTGGCCCTGGCCGTCCAGCCCTCCCAGGCCGACGATCTCGCCGCGGCCGACGGTCAGCGACACGTCGGCCAGGCGCTGGCCCCATCGCAGGCCCCGCGTCTCCAGCACCGGCGCCGGCGCCTCGGTGCGGACCGGCTTGGGCGGGTAGGCGTTGTGGATCTCGCGGCCGATCAGCATCCGCACCACCTCGTCGTCGCCGCGGTCGCCGGCCGGAAAGGTGTCGATGTGCCGGCCGTTGCGGAACACCGAGCAGGTGTCGCACAGCGCCTTGATCTCCGGCATGCGGTGGGAGATGTAGAGCACGCCCATCCCCTCGCGGCGCAGCTGGTGCAGCAGGGCATAGACCTTCTCCACATCCGCGGCGGTGAGGGCTGAGGTCGCCTCGTCCAGGATCAGGAGGCGCGGGTCGCGCCCCAGCGCCTTGGCGATCTCGACCATCTGCCGGCGCGACAGCGGCAGGGACCGGACCGGCAGCCGCGGGTCGATGTCGGCACAGCCGATCCGAGCCAGCAACTCCTCCGCCCGCCGCCGCTGGGCCTTGCGGTCGATCAGCCCGAAGCGCCGCGGCGGCCGGGTGATGCAGATGTTGTCGGCGACCGACAGGTCCGGCATCAGCGACAGCTCCTGGAACACGCAGACGACGCCGGCCGCGTTCGCCGCCTGGGGCGAGGCGAAGCTGGCCGGCCGCCCGTCGATCGCCAGCTCGCCGGCGCTGGGCTGCACCACCCCGGCGATGATCTTGATCAGCGTGCTCTTGCCGGCCCCGTTCTCGCCGAGGACGCCGTGGATCGAGCCCGCATGGGCCGCGAAATCCACCTCGCGCAGCGCGTGCACGCCGCCGTAAGGCTTGCTGACCCCGGTCAGCCGCACCAGCGGCGGCGTGTTCGCGGCTGCCGTCATGCCCGACGACGCCACCGCGCTTACTTGTTCTCGGCGTTCTGGGCCATGATCTGCGGCGCGGTGAAGGTGATGCCGCAGGGCTCGAAGGCATTCGGCGCGAAGAAGTCGACCGTCAGGTTCGACCAGTAGTTCTCGCCGTCCTTCAGGGTCTTGTAGTCGGCGACCGGGATCGGGATCGACACCATCTGCGGCATCGTCTCGCCCTTTAGCGCGGCGATCGCGGCCTTCATGGCGATGGCGACCAGGGCCGGGGACTGGCCGTAGGAATAGCCCTTCAGCCCCTGGTCCTTGTACTGGGCGATCTGCTGGCGGAACAGGTTCTCGCCCTCGCCGGCCATCGGCACCAGCGGCTGCTTGGCGTCGAGCAGCGCCTGCACCGTGCCGTTCGACCCGCCCTGGGTGAAGATGCCGTCGAAATGCCCGTGCACGGCCAGCGCGTCGGCGGTGGCCTTCTGCGAGTCGCCCGGCGCCCAGTTGCCCACCACCTCGACGATGTCATAGGGCTTGCCGGAGTCCTTCATCGTCTTCTGGAAGCCCTCATGCCGGTCGCGGTCGACCGAGTTGCCGGGCAGGCCGCGCACCTCGAGGATCTTGCCGCCGTTCGGCACGTTCTCGATCAGGAACTTGGCCGAGTTGACGCCCATCGCGGTCTGGTCCTCGTTGACCTGCATCACCTCGGTGGTGTCGAGGACGTTGTCGAAGGGCACCAGCACGACGTTCTTGCGGTTGGCCAGCTTGATCACCCGGTCGAAGCCGGTGGGGCTGACCGCGTTGACGACGATGGCGTCGAAGCCCTGGTTGATGAAATCCTCGATCGCGCCCAGCTGCGCCGCGGCGTCGGTGCCGGTCGAGATGACCTTGAACTCCTTGATGTCCTTGGCGACGTCCGGCAGCGCGGCGAAGGCCTTGGCGGTCTGGATCATCTGGATGCGCCAGATGTTGCCGACGAAGCCGTTGACCAGGGCGATGCGGAACGGCCCCTGATGGCCCTCCCATTTGTAGAATTTGGTGTCCTGGTTCCACGGCGCGAAGCACTGGGGCAGATAGCCGGGGCCGGCGACGGTCTTGGGAGCGGCGGAGGCGGTGGCGGTGAGGGCGGTGGACAGAAGGGCCGCCGCGGCGACCGCGGCAAGACGGCGAAGCAGCATTCGGGTTCCTCCCAGAGAAGCCTGTCTGGCGCGAACGATTCAAACTCGTCCGACATAATTGGCGTGGGAAATGTTGCGCTTATCCGTTGCGGCCGTCAATTCATCAGACAGAATGCCACGAGCTTCGGGACGGTCGCTTCTGGAGGATGGCGCCGACCAAAAGTCCGACGTAAAGTGACCGCCGCCCGAGATCCGCCAGGCAAGCCCAAGAACGCGTGCAAAACCGATGCCCAGCCCCAGCCTCTTCATCCGCCTGAACCGCGACGACAACGTCGTCCTCGCCCGCGCCGACATCACGCCGGGCACGCCGATCCCGGAGGAGGGGGTGACCACCGCCGGGCACATCCCGGCTGGCCACAAGATGGCGACCCGCCCGATCGCGCAGGGCGAGCCGATCCGCCGCTACAACCAGATCATCGGCTTCGCCACCGAGGCGATCGGCACCGGCGAGCACGTCCATGTCCAGAACTGCGCCATGGGCGATTTCGAGCGCGACTACGCCTTCTGCGCCGACGCCAAGCCGACCGACTATCTGCCGGAGGCCGAGCGCGCGACCTTCCAGGGCTACCGCCGGGCCAATGGCCGGGTCGGCACCCGCAACTACATCGGCATCCTGTCCTCGGTGAACTGCTCGGCCACCACCAGCCGGATGATCGCTGCGCATTTCGAGCGCTCGGGCGTGCTCGACCAGTTCCCGAATGTCGACGGCGTGGTCGCGATCACCCATTCCACCGGCTGCGGCATGGCGGATTCGGGCGAAGGCTATGACAACCTGCAGCGCACGCTGTGGGGCTATGCCCGCAACCCGAACTTCGCCGGCGTGCTGATGATCGGGCTGGGCTGCGAGGTCAACCAGATCGATTTCCTGCTCGACGCCTACCAGATCGAACGCGGGCCGCTGTTCCAGACCATGAACATCCAGAATCTCGGCGGCACCCGGAAGACGGTCGACCACTGCATCGCCAGGGTGATGGAGATGCTGCCCGAGGCCGACAGGGCGCGGCGCGAGACCGTGCCGGCCAGCGAGCTGATGGTGGCGCTGCAATGCGGCGGTTCCGACGGCTATTCCGGCATCTCGGCCAACCCGGCGCTGGGCGCCGCGGTCGACCTGCTGGTCCGCCACGGCGGCAGCGCCGTGCTCTCGGAGACGCCGGAGATCTACGGCGCCGAGCACCTGCTGACCCGGCGCGCGGTCACCCGCCAGGTCGGCGAGAAGCTGATCGCCCGGATCAAGTGGTGGGAGGGCTACACCGCCCGCAACGGCGGCGAGATGAACAACAACCCGTCGCCCGGCAACAAGCGCGGCGGCCTGACCACGATCCTGGAGAAGTCGCTGGGCGCTGCGGCCAAGGGCGGCACCACTAACCTGGTCGAGGTCTACAAATACGCCGAGCAGATGACGGCCAAGGGTTTCGTCTTCATGGACACGCCCGGCTACGACCCGGCCTCGGCCACCGGCCAGGTGGCGGGCGGGGCGCAGATCGTCTGCTTCACCACCGGCCGCGGCTCGGTCTCCGGCTTCAAGCCGGCGCCCTGCATCAAGGTCGCCACCAACTCCACCATGTACCGGCACATGGAGGAGGACATGGACATCAATTGCGGCACCATCATCGACGGCGACGAGTCGATCGAGCAGGCCGGCCGCCGCATCTTCGAGATGTTCCTGGCCGTGGCCTCGGGCGCACAGACCAAGAGCGAGGCCCAGGGCTTCGGCGACAACGAGTTCGTGCCCTGGCAGATCGGCGCGGTGATGTGAACGGCGCAGGGCCGGAGACGGCTTTCCCTTTATTGTCATGCCCGGGCTGGACCCGGGCATCCAGGGGACGCCGGAGCGGTCTTCGAGAGACTCTGGATCACCGGGTCAAGCCCGGTGATGACAATGGTGTGAGCGGGAAGGGACACCCATGAAGGACTACATCTCGGTCGCGGCCTGCCTGCCGGCGGATGCCGATCGCGCCACCCTGGTCGGCCGGGTCTGGCTGCCGCAGGTCGAGGGGCCGGCGGTGGTGGCGCTGCGCGGCGGCCAAGTGATCGACATCACCCGAGCCGCGCCGACCGTCTCCGACCTGATCTCGGCGGCCGACCCGGCCGCGCTGGCCAAGGCGGACGGACCGGTGATCGGCAGCATCGCCGACCTGCTGGCCAATGCCGACGAGACCACGCGTGATGCGTCCAAGCCCTGGCCGCTGGCGCCGATCGACCTGCAGGCAGTGAAGGCGGCGGGCGTCACTTTCGTCGCCTCGATGCTGGAGCGGGTGATCGAGGAGCAGGCGCGCGGCGACGCCACCAAGGCCGATGCCATCCGCCAGCGCATCGTCTCGATCATCGGCGACGACCTCGCGGCCATCCGCCCCGGCTCGGCCGAGGCCCAGCGGATCAAGGAGGTGCTGCTGGCCCAGGGCGCCTGGTCGCAGTATCTCGAGGTCGGCATCGGCCCGGATGCCGAGATCTTCACCAAGAGCCAGCCGATGTCGTCGGTCGGCCTCGGAGCGGAGATCGGCATCCTGCCGATCTCGACCTGGAACAACCCCGAGCCCGAGATCGTGCTGGTGGTGGCGCCCAGCGGCAAGGTCGTCGGCGCCACGCTGGGCAACGACGTCAATCTCCGCGACCTCGAGGGCCGCAGCGCGCTGCTGCTCGGCAAGGCCAAGGACAACAACGCCTCCAGCGCCATCGGCCCCTTCATCCGGCTGTTCGACGGCGGCTTCGGCATCGACGACATCCGCAAGGCCGACCTGTCGATGGCGGTGCACGGGCCGGAGGGCTACACCCTCAAGGGCCACAGCTCGATCTCGAAGATCAGCCGCGACCCGCTCGACCTCGCCGGCCAGATGCTGGGCCCGAACCACCAGTATCCGGACGGGGCGGTGCTGTTCCTCGGCACCATGTTCGCCCCGACCGACGACCGCGACGCGCCGGGCATGGGCTTCACCCACAAGATCGGCGACATCGTCACCATCTCGACCCCGAGCCTGGGAATGCTGGTGAACCGGGTGAACCACACCGACAAGATCGCGCCCTGGACCTTCGGGGCCAGGGCGCTGATGGCCAGCCTGGCGAAGCGCGGGCTGCTGTAGCCGCGAGAAGGGCGGGTTCGCGCCGCGAACCCGCCCCTTTCAGATACTCGGCATGACAGCGTCAATACCGGCTGTCGGCGGTGCATCCCACGACGTCGATCGACTTGATATTGTCCTTCATGTCGGTGAAGGCCTGGATGTTGCACAGGTAGTCGACATTGTCGGCGAGGACCATCCGGTTCTCGCCGACCGGTGTCTCGACATCCTGGGTGATCAGCATCGGCGCGATGCCGTTGCCGCCCTGCGTCTGGCCGACGATGCGCTGCTCGGTGGTCGTGCCGGTCTGCACCCACTGGCTCTGCCACTGCTTCGAGATCCGGGTGTTGTCCCAGGCGTAGGTGCCGCCATCGGTGCAGTAGGAGCAGGGTGGCAGGTTGAGCGTCGGCGGGCCGAAGGCCTTGATCGCCACGGCGACCGGCTTGCCGACCATGCTGTTGGCCATCTGCTGCACCGGGCTGGGCTTGGACGCGATGCAGCCGGACAGGACCAATGCCACGGCTGCGGCCGCGATGCCATGCTTCAGGACAGGTGAACGCATTTCGACCGACTCCCCCTTCTTGTCGAGCAGGACAGCCGAAACGATGCTTCGCCAATGTGGCCGGGAAACGTCTGAAAGAACCGAAAGTTGTCACAGTTGAAGGATTTATTGCGGCGCCGGCTCACTCGAACCGGCTGAAATCCGGCTTGCGCTTCTCGAGGAAGGCGGTGAAGGCCTCCTTGGCCTCGGCGGATTTCAGCTGCGCGGCGAAGGCCTGGACCTCGCGGGTCATGGCGTCGCGCACCGCCGCCTCCTGCGGCGCCCGCAGCAGCGCCTTGGTCTGGCGGACCGCCGCCGGCGGCAGGGCGGCCAGGCGCGAAGCCGCGGCGTCGATCTCGGCATCCAGCGTGGCCTCGGCGACCAGCCGGGTGATCAGGCCGGAGTCGCGGGCGGCCTCGGCATCGAAGCCCTCGCCGGTCAGCAGCCACCAGGAGGCCTTCAGCCGGCCGGCCACGGCGGGGAGGAGGAGGGAGGACGCCGCTTCCGGCACCAGGCCGAGCTGGACGAAGGGCAGGGCGAAGCGCGCCGAGGCCGTGGCCAGCACCACGTCGCAATGCAGCAGCAGGGTCGTGCCGATGCCGATGGCGGCGCCGCGCACCCCGGCGATCACCGGCTTCGGGAAGGTGGACAGGGCGTCGAGGAAATCGAGGATCGGCTTCAGCCCGGCATCGCCGCCGGCCGCCAGGAAATCGGCGATGTCGTTGCCGGCCGAGAAATCGTCGCCGCCGCGGATCACCGCCACGCGCACGGCCGGATCCTCGGCCGCCGCCTTCAGCGCGGCGGTCATCGCCTGGTACATGGCGAGGCTGATGGCGTTCCTCTTCTCCGGCCGGTTCAGCCGGATCGTCGCGACCGGCCCCTCGGTCTCGGTCAGGACGGGATCGGTCATGGCGGTCTCTCCCTGGATCTCCGGGACGCCACGGTAGAGAGGTGGCCGCAGCCCTGTCGAGTGCTCAAAGACCGCCCAGCACCCCCCGGGCGACGGCGCTTCCGGTGGCGAAGCAGCCCTGCAGCAGGTAGCCCCCGGTCGGCGCCTCCCAGTCCAGCATCTCGCCGCAGGCGAAGACGCCCGGCAGCGCTTTCAACTCGAGCGCCGGGGTCAGGGCGGCGAGGCGGATGCCGCCGGCGGTGGAGATGGCGCGGTCGAGCGGCCGCAGCCCGGTCGGGCGCAGCGGGATCGCCTTGATCGCGGCCGCCAGCGCCTCCGGCGTCGCCAGCGCTTCGGCGGCGAAGCCCTCGCGCAGCAGCGACCAGGCCGGCCCGGTCAGGGACAGGGCGCGGCGGAGC